>JAIORR010000288.1 GCA_021108055.1 Candidatus Cloacimonadota bacterium | reverse complement strand
ATTTTCATCTTCCCCGCTTTCTCCATTTCTTTCAAATATTTTTCCAGTTCTTCTTTATCATGATCTTCAATTGAAATTTTTATTGTAACCTTTTCTGCATACTCGATATCTTCAATCGTTGCATTGAGTTGTTCAATTTGATATTTTAATTGTTCTACAAATTCATAACCGGTTTTGATCTGATAATATTCTAATTTAACAAGTTTTTTTAAAGTAGCTTTATCAATTGCTGTTTCCACCGCTTCTCCGTAAGCATCGATGAGTCCTCGTATTCCCAATTTCACTCCACCAAAGTAGCGAGTCACAACAGTAACGATATTGGTCATTTTATATTTTTTTAAAACATTCAGCATCGGTTGTCCGGCAGTTCCGGAAGGCTCTCCTGCATCGGAACTGTGAAAAGTTTCACCTCTATCTCCCACGATATATGCCCAGCAATTATGGTTAACTGTTTTGTGTTCGGCAGCGATCTTCGAGATGTAATCTTTAGCTTCCTTCATGCTTTCTACATAATGCAGATGAGTAATAAAAACTGAACGTTTTATTTTTGTTTCGACCTTTCTGTCTTGAGCAACTGAATAATAATATTTCATTTTGCTAACCTTATCCCAACGCTCCGCCCCAAAACAGGCGGACAAGTCTGCGTAATACTGATCATAAATGTTCGCGGAGCGGGAAGCTGTTGTTCCTACGCAAAGAAATAACCATTGCGAAGGTTAAGAAAAATAGGAAGTCCAATAACCATTCGCAAGGTTAATATTCCAGAAGCTTTCGTAATTGTTCTACATCCATATTTTTTATTACATTTTGTCCATCATCGATAATATTTTCAAACATCTCTGTTTTATTCTGCTGCAAGACCTGTATTTTTTCTTCTATCGTTCCTTTGGTGATCATCTTATAGACCATAACTTTCTTGGTTTGCCCGATGCGATGTGCTCTATCGATAGCCTGATTCTCGCCCATCGGATTCCACCATGGATCAACGATTATCACTGTGTCGGCAGCAGTCAGATTCAACCCGAATCCGCCGGTTTTCAAACTTATCAGAAAAGCTCTGATGCTGTTGTTATTATTAAAATTCTCTATTATTTTCTGACGATTTCTGGTAGAACCATCCATATATTCGAATCGTATTTTTGCTTTTTTCAACACTTCCCGCAACAGTTTAAGCATTTGAACGAACTGACTGAAGATCAATAATTTTTTTCCATTTTCCACAGCATCGATAACTATTTCATTCAAGAGTTCCAGCTTTCCGGAAAATTCAATTTTATGTTTAATTTTTCCATCGATCAAAGCAGGATGGTTACATATCTGCCGCAATTTCGTTAGAGCCGCAAGGATATGAATGTAATTTGATCCTATATTATTATTGGAAATGCTAAATTTTTCTTTTACATTTTCCAATATCTGAAGATACATTTTCTCCTGAGCCTGTGAAAGTTTACAATAGGCTATTTGTTCCTGTTTATCGGGAAGTTCTATCAAAACATCTTTTTTCTTCCTTCTTAGAATAAATGGTGAAACCAGCATTTTCAATTTATCCTGAGATTCCTTTTTACTTTTTATTGTATCTAAGTATTCATTTTTAAAGCTTCGCATTGAAGGAAGATAGCCCGGCATCAGGAAATCAAAGATAGACCACAATTCCAGGGCATTATTTTCTATTGGTGTACCGGAGAGAGACATTTTATATTTTGAATTAAGTTTCTTCACAGATTTTGTTCTGAGAGCAGCTGCATTCTTTATATGTTGAGCTTCATCCAAGATGATATAGTCAAATTCAATTTGAGAAAGCTGCTCGATATCATTCTGAATTATAGAATATGAAGCAAACAGAATATTCACTTTGCGATTTTCTAATATCTCTTTCCTTTCATCTTGTGTTCCTTCATAGAGAATATAAGACAAACCCGGATTAAATTTTTCTATCTCGGCTGCCCAGTTATAGAGAAGAGTTTTAGGACATATTACCATAGAACAGGAATCGCTCGGCAGAACAGAAAGAATGGAAATCGCCTGAACGGTTTTTCCCAATCCCATATCATCCGCCAGAATCCCAGCCAATCCATAAGATTGAAGCATTATCAACCAATGATGACCTGCTTTCTGATAACTTCTCATAACCGCGTTCAATATATTTGGAAGAATAGTCCTATGGATTAATTTTCTTTTAATAATGGATGTGTACATTTCTTCCAGATATTTATCCCCAAATATCTTAATTCCATTATTAACTGTATGAAGCTGGTAAACATACGGCAGATTATATATTGATAATTTATAACCTGCAGAAGATATTTTGGTGCTTTTTTTAAGCAATTTTTCTATCTCGTTAAATGCAATTGTATTTTCAAAAAATAAGAACCTGCCATCTTTTAACTTTAAAAACTTTTCTTTCGTTTTAAAGAATTTCTTTATTTCCTCATGAGAGAAGCTGATATCTTTGAAATTATACTCGACTTCATATTCAAACCAGTTCACTTTTCCCGATGATCTTGTTCGTATTACAGGTTGTAGTTTGACTTTATACACAAACTCATTTTTTAATTCTTCAGACAGGTTAATACTCCAGGCAGGATCGGCAAATTCGAAGACTGCTTTTTTCAGGTTTTCAATATTTTCTTCACCTTCAAATATTAGTTGAGAATTTTTTTCTAACTGACTTGTCTTGGATTCCGGCAGTTTTTCTATAAAATTAAAAATCTGATATTTTATTTGTGGCGGAATATAAAACCAGCTGACCTTTCCATCCTGATCAAAGCGGACAAGTTCCACGGGAAATCTTACAGCAGACATCGGGATCACCACACCATCTGCATAATCCAGAAAGCCTTTCATCAAGATTCTGTTCTTATCTTTATTCAGATCATAAGTTATGATAGGAGTATTGTGGTAAACTTCCGGAATTTCGATATCCTCATCAAAATCGAGATAGCACTTTATCAGTCCAAGCTGGCGGGCTACTACAGAATATAAATAAACCAGATCTGTTTTATTAAGATTTAAACCTTCCGTAAATATCATTGCCGTCACATCATCTGTGAAAGGCAGATCGATCGGATAAATAACATTTTTTTTGAAAATATAAGTTGTTCTTCCCACAAAGATCGCAGATATTTTTTCTGCATTCGATATTTTCATCACATAGTTTTCATCATCAATTTTATTAACCTGGAAATTTATATGAAATTCTTCTTCCGAAAAGATGATCCTATCTCCTGTTTCTTTTATGAAAGTTTTGTTCTGCAAACTTTTGAAGATTGAGAAGAAGTTAATAAATCTATTTTTATAGATCGTGAAAAATAATCCTTTCCTGCTGAATGAACATTTGTTTTCCTGTAATATTTTGAATAAATTTATCTCTGCTTCGGAAAGTGCTCTCAACTGCTTTTCTGCCTGAGAAATAAACGAGATGTCTTCCTCTACATATTCTTTCTCTGCACACAGTATCGATATCAGCCTTACATTTAAAGGTTTGTAGCTATTCAAATATATCCTGATCTTGTCTGTATTATTATCATAGATGCTTTCTATTTCTATCTTTGCGTTCAATACGGTTCTCTGCCAATATTCGTTGTACTTCAGGAACTTCGTATGATATGTTTGTACAACCTGTTCTTTTAGTAGATCGGTGGAAAGAAAATTGTAACTATAGTTAATAATGGAAAGATAATGTCTGCAATCTTCTTCCCCGCATTCCGAGCAGAAATGCTGAATGATCTTTTTTTGTTTTTTGTTATATGTTATTTCTACTTTCGGAAAAAACTTTTTCTTCTTTTCCGAGATTGCTTCAAATTTGAAGATAACATTTTTTACCTCATCAAGATACTTTCTATAAATGATGTCTTCTTTCTTCAATTTAATTACAGAACTCTTAAAAAACCACGAATTAGAGAGTTCATGATATTCCAAGCCAAAAAGTCTTGCCATCCGGTCTCCTAAGGGATATTTAAGGAATATATCAAAAGATGATTATCGAAGCTTGAAGTCAAGTTATAAAATCTATCTTCCAATTGTTAAAGAAAACTTTTTCTGATTATTACTTGATAACTGCTTTATTTGTCTCGCTTGCTCAGTGAAAACTTTTTTCTATATTTCATTCGTGTTAAATTATTATTCATTAAGAACGGTTTTACTTCTATTTTTGCGGAATTAATTAAATACTAACAAAAAAGGGAAAGCAATCACTTCCCCTCTTTTTTCTCTTTATATAGAATCTGTTATTTCTTCGGTTCTTCCTCTTCTTTTTCTTTCAGTTGAATATCCACTTTTTTTACATTGAACATTTTATAGAAATCATTTATATAATCTCTGATAATCTTTTCAATGTCTTTGTTCTTACTCAGCGTTTGTTTGCTGAAAGTAGCAGTTAAAGTCATTTTATTAAAAACAACGACGATGCTTATTCCAGGTTTCTCTCCAACTATATTTTCCAGGTATTGAGGTAAAGTTTTATTGAGATCGATAATACCTTTTATTTTAAGAAAAGCTTTATAGCCCAGATAAACCAGAGTAGAAACAAAAACAAAGCTTACTATCCTTTTAATTGATTTTGCCATAATCTCTCCAACTAAAGAAAAGGATATTTCACAAAATTATTTTAGCAGGATAAGTTTTTTTACGCTCGTAAAATCTCCATCATCGCCTTCCACATCATAAATAGAAAAATAAATCCCGCTGGGAACTTCTTTTCCATTCACGTCTTTTCCTTCCCATAAAACAGATCCTTCATTTCCATAGCGAGTAACATCGAAAGTTTTTATCTTTTGTCCTTTAATGTTATAAATTGCTATCTCTGCATTTTTCACTGATGCTGTGTTTGAAAAATATATCGTTGTTGATGGATTGAAAGGATTTGGATAATTAGTCAATTGAGTCTTGTTGCTTTGGATTACATTGTCAACATAAGAGCCACCCATTTCGTGAAATCCGATGTATTCAAAAGTATTCTGATCATAGACTTCCCATTGAGAATCTGCGGTATTTGTACCTGCGGAGAGAACCCAATCTGTAGTTGGACCTGTAACTTCTGATTTTCTTACCAGTGTATGCTCTTTTGTTGCAGTTGCAACTCCTGCAACTTCCCAGCCATCTCCCGGATCTTCGTTTGGATCTCCGATGATATCCAGTAATTCCCATGTTGTACCACCATCAGATGTCCATTCCAGACCGCGTGCATCATTACCATTAAAATGAACAACACTTGGATAACCCATTATCTCATCAGCAGCATCTTGAAGTACTTGTTCTGCTTCATCGGTAGTAATAACCCATACCTCTAAATTAGCAATAGCGGCTCCGGTCGGGAAGTCATGATAATACTCCCATCCTCCACCATTAACAGCCTGTGCAATACGATAATTTGACAAATCTACCTCGGAGCCGGTTCCATTGAATATTTCCAACGCCTTGTTTTGGCTGGTTCCTTCGATATACTCGGAGAAAAACCAGAATTCCGGTGATTAATAACATGATAAATACTAAACCCTTTTTCATCATACTCCTCCATTTTTTAAATGTTTTTAAAACAATTTTTAAAAGCTCTTTTGTAACTTTATATGTCAAGTTCTTTTCTCATTTTCTCTAATAATTCTTAAAATACTTGACACCTGTCAGTGTTAAAAGTTTTGTCCTCACAGCATTTAAGAAACAATTTAAAGGAGCAATAAATGGAAGAAGAACAAACAACTTTGTTTGATATGAAGATGACGCAATTAAAAAAGTTAGCAAAAGAATTGGAAATCGATGATATTGTCGGATTGAAAAAAAATGATCTTATTCACAAGATTTTTGAGATGCAGGCAACCCAGGAAGGATTAGCTTTTGTATCTGGATGCCTGGAAGTAGTCGAAGACGGATATGGTTTTCTTCGTTTTAAGAAAAACAACTATACACAGGGAAGAAATGATATCTATGTTTCAAGTTCTCAGATAAAAAGATTTGGACTAAAGAAAGGTCACATCATTTCCGGTCCTGCCAGAGCACCAAAAGAAGATGAAAAATATTTTGCTTTGATCAGAGTCGATTCTATCAACCTGGAAGCCCCTCAGACAGTAAGAGAAGTAAGATACTTTGATAAACTCACTCCCTACTATCCTGAAGAACAACTGAATCTTGAAACAAAGCAGGATAATGTATCTACAAGGATAATAAATTTATTCACTCCTATCGGAAAAGGACAGAGAGGTCTCATTGTATCTGCACCCAGGACCGGTAAAACCGTACTGATGCAAAACATTGCAAATGCAATACTAACAAATCACCCGGAAGTTTATGTTATCGTTCTTCTGGTAGATGAACGTCCGGAAGAAGTAACTGAAATGAAAAAGATACTGATACCAACAAACTCTGAAGTAGTTAGCTCAACATTTGATGAGCAGCCACGCAACCACCTGCAGGTAGCCGAAATGACCATAGAAAAAGCTAAAAGAATGGTGGAATTAGGAAAAGATGTAGTCATCATGCTAGATAGTATAACCAGGTTGGCAAGAGCATATAATATGGCTCAACCATCAAGCGGCAGAGTACTTTCCGGTGGACTGGATGCAGGTTCACTTCACCGTCCGAAAAAATTCTTTGGTGCTGCTCGTAACACGCTGGAAAGTGGAAGCCTTACTATCATAGCAACTGCTCTTGTAGATACCGGAAGCAGGATGGATCAGGTCATATTTGAAGAATTTAAAGGTACTGGAAATATGGAACTGGTATTAGATCGTTCCATCAGCGATTATAGAATGTATCCTGCAATCGACCTTGTAAAATCCGGAACAAGAAGGGAAGAACTATTACTTTCAAAAGAAGAAGTTCAACGAATGTTCGTGCTCAGACAATTCCTGAAGGGAATGAGTCCGTTGAAAGGTATTGAAATGCTGAAGACAAAAGTATTAGCAACAAAGAACAACGCCGAATTATTGAGGGTGATGAGTCATTAATGGAATTACTTTCACCTGCGGGAAATCTGCAAAAATTAAAATATGCGATATCCTTTGGAGCTAATGCGGTTTATACAGCAGGAAAAGATTTCGGGCTGCGAGCAAAAAGTGAAAATCTTTCAAAAGCAGAATTAGAAAAAGCTGTTGAATTCTGCCATAAAAAAAATAAAAAAATATACGTTACCGTAAACATCTTTGCTCATAATTCTGATCTTGAGAAACTTCCATCATATCTTAAATTTCTGCAGAAAATCAATGTCGACGCAATCATCGTTTCAGATCCTGCAGTTTTTCTAACTGCCAGAGAAAATGCTCCTGAACTTCCAATACATATAAGTACACAAGCAAATGTCATTTCCTGGAAATCTGCTGAATTCTGGAAGATGCAGGGTGCAAAAAGAATAATCCTGGCAAGAGAACTGACATTTTCCGAAATTAAAGATATCAGGGAAAAAATTCCGGATATCGAACTGGAAATGTTCATACATGGCTCTATGTGTGTGTCCTATTCCGGCAGATGTTTCCTGAGTTCTTTCCTGAATGCTCGAAGTGCAAACAGTGGCTATTGCACTCAACCCTGCAGATGGGAATATCAACTCATAGAAAAATCACGACCAAACGAATTTTTCCGGATAGAAGAAGACAAATACGGTTCTTACATCCTGAACTCAAAAGACCTGTGCCTGATAAACAGATTACCGGAAATTAACAAAATCGGCATCGATAGTGTAAAGATAGAAGGCAGGATGAAAAGCCTTTATTATGTGGCAAATGTAACACGCATTTATAAAGAAGCTCTTCAAGATGCAGGTTCGGATATAAGCTCCCAGAAAATGAAAATCTTCAATGATGAATTAAATAAGATCAGTCATCGTCATTACACCGAAGCTTTTTTCGATAAATTCGATTCCACGGCAACCCAATATTATGATTCTTCTACATATATTCGAGATTATCAATTTATCGGGGAGATCGTGAAAACAAAAAATAATTCCGTATTCATTTCCAGCCGGGCAAAATTCCAGCTTGGAGATGAGATAGAATTCATCTTCCCGAACAGGAAAGAAGATTTTTTGTGGAAAGTAAATAATATCTTTAATGATGAAGGAATACCGATTTCATCAACTAAACCAAATACAGTAGTAAAAATCGAACCTGATCAAAAAATTCCTTCCCACGGAATAATAAGAAAAAAAATATCGGACAAATAAACTATGAAAAAAGTTTCTATCATTATATTTTTATGTGTACTATCAACCTTATCTTCCCAAATAGCAAACGATCAGCATCTAAAAGAAATCTACGATAATGCAAGAGCAGAAGAAAATGATTTTATCGGATCATACGAATTGCTGGCAAACGAACATACCGATTCTTATTATGGACAGTTGGCACTCTTGGAACTTGCCAAGATAAATATCCTGAAAAGAAATTATGAAGAAGCTGTCGAATATCTGAAAAAGATCCATCTTGCTGAAATCAGGATTAAGCAATACTGGCTGGCAAAGGCATACTTGAAATCTCATAAATACCAGCTTTCTATTATCTCTGCTCAGATCTTTATTGCCGAATCTAACGACTTCGATAAGATAGAAATTGCATACTTCATAATCGCAGAAGGATACATCGAGCAAAAAATGTTTCAGCGTGCATATAATACTCTGGAAACACTGCGAATTTCCAGATATATAAAAAACAACATCCCCCTCCTGCATTTCAAAATGGGATACTGTAAGGAATTCCTGGGAAAATATGAAGATGCTCTTATTCATTATAAAAACCTCAGGCAAAATTATCCTTATCACAAATACAGCTATATTGCCGAAGATAGAATTTATAATATGAGAAGTGGAAATAAGATCGATATGGACGTTACGAAGATCAACTTTTATCGCAGCATAGAACCGGAAGAAGAAAGTAAAGCCGCCACCGGCAGAGACTTGAAGATATATGTCCAGATTGGAGCTTTCGGTTCAAAAGAAAATGCTGAGAAATTAGGAAAGAAGATAGCAAGATTAAAATATAAATATATTATCTTTCCAAAAATAAAAAATAATAACAAGTTATATGTTGTTGCAGTGGGACCTTTTAAAAAAGGTGAAAAACTGAAAAATGCAATTAAAAAACTTGAAGAAAATGATTTTAAAACGTATGTAATAAAAAGATACTAAATTTATTTTAATAATTTGAAATGAAAAAGAAATCTAAGATCACGCCAATGCTGAAACAGTTTCTTGATATTAAGAATCAGCATCCGGATAAACTGCTGTTATTCAGAATGGGAGATTTCTATGAAACATTCTTTGAGGATGCCAGGAAAGCTTCCAAAATATTAGGAATAACCCTTACCGCACGAAACAAAAAAGCAGATGATCCCATCCCGCTGGCAGGTTTTCCTTATCACGCTCTGGATAACTATCTCGATAAGCTTGTCAAACAGGGAATCAAGGTGGTTATCTGTGAACAAATGGAAGATCCAAAACTCGCAAAAGGTCTTGTAAAAAGAGGTATCATCGATATTATCACTCCCGGTTCGATAATAGACGATCACCTGATAGATAAGATCGAGCACAATTACCTGATTTCACTTTATAAAAATGAGAAAAATGACAAGATTGGAATAGCTGCTATCGACGTTTCTACCGGTGATTTCCTTTATTCAGAAATATCCCCATCTCAATTGAAAAATGAGATCATGCGACTGAAACCGGCAGAGATCGTCATCGAAAATGAGAATATTGAAAAAGAAATTAATAAACTCGTTCTTGAGTACAAGCCAACAATAACTGTCTTTGATAGCTGGTATTTCGATGCGGATGAAGCAGAACGTTTATTGAAAGATCATTTTAAAATTGCAACATTAGAAGGATTTGGAACAGAGAATAGACCCTTTGGGAAAACTGCTGCCGGAGTTGCACTGGCTTATATCAGATCTTTGAAAAACGAGAATCTGAAACATATCAGTCAGCTTCGATATTATTCTCTCGAAAATTATATGCAGGTAGATGAAACATCGAGGCGAAACCTAGAACTAACAAAGTCCATTCGTTACGGAACAAATTTTGGAACTTTGATCTCTATCCTCGATAAAACCAAGACACCGATGGGAGCAAGAAAATTAAGAGAATGGCTTCTGAATCCTCTTCTCGATATCAAAGCTATCGAAACCCGATCTGCTGCTGTGAAATGTTTTAAAGAAAATTTTGCTTTAACTTCCGACCTGCGTTCCATTCTGGAAAAAATAGGCGACCTCAGCCGGATAATCGGTAAGATAGGAACAATGCGCATAAATCCTCGAGATGCGATTGCTTTGAAAAATTATCTGGAAACAGCACCTCTGATCTCCGAACTGTTACAAGAATTTGATAATTCATTAATACTATCTCTGAAAGACAATATTCTGGATTATTCGGAAATATTGGATCTGATAAAAAAATCTATAGTAGAAGAACCGCCGCTGCAAATAACTGATGGAAACATCATCAGAGACGGTCATAATACAGATCTTGATGAGCTGCGTGAAATAAGTAAAAGTGGAAAGAGCTGGATTGCAAAACTGGAAGATGAAGAACGAAAAAAAACAGGCATTAGTTCTCTGAAAGTAAATTATAATAGAGTCTTTGGCTATTACATCGAAGTTACTAAAACACACAAAGATAAAGTACCGGATAATTATATCCGCAAACAGACCCTTGTTAATGCGGAAAGATTTATCAGTCCGCAATTAAAAGAATATGAAGCAAAAGTGCTGGGTGCGGAAGAAAGAATAAAAAACCTTGAATATGAACTTTTTACCAGGATCAGAGAAATTCTTTATGAAAAAGTGGAGATAATGCAGAAATATGTGGAAGTCATTTCCAATCTGGATGTGCTCTCAAACCTTGCAGTTATCGCATATCATAATAATTATATCAAACCTGTTTTTAATGAAGATGGAATTATTGAGATCAAGAATAGCCGTCATCCTGTTATTGAAAAAATTCTTGAAAATGAAGAATTCATTCCAAATGATGTAAATATGAATGATCAAGACCACTTGATAATTCTTATCACCGGTCCGAATATGGCCGGAAAATCAACTTATCTCAGGCAGGTTGGACTTCTTGCCATAATGGCTCAAATGGGAAGCTTCCTTCCTGCTGAATCTGCAAATCTGCCGATCTTTGATAAAGTATTCACCAGGGTTGGTGCTTCCGATAACCTGGCAATGGGACAAAGCACCTTTCTTGTGGAAATGATCGAAACCGCAAATATTCTTAACTCTGCCACCTCCAATTCTCTTATCCTTCTCGATGTTTCGATGGATTGAGCCTTGCCTGGGCGATCGTAGAACATATTCATAATGATCCCAGGATCGCTGCAAAAACACTATTTGCAACACATTATCACGAGCTTACGGAACTCGAAAATATTTTGCCGAGAGTTAAAAATTATAATATTGTCGTGAAAGAGTGGAATGATAAAATTATCTTCCTGAGAAAGATAGAACGCGGTTTTGCAAGCCAGAGTTACGGCATTCAGGTTGCCCGACTGGCAGGAATTCCCAACAATGTAATAAAACGCGCAAAACAGATATTGAATAACCTGGAAGAACATGAATTAAGTGCTCAAGGTCTTTCGGCAAAAGCAAAAAAACAACTTGGTAAAGAAATTTCCCAAATGGATATATTCGATGTAATAATTGAAAAATCAGAGAAAAAAAATGAAATCCTGGAAGAAATAAAAAAACTCGATGTGAATAACCTGACGCCAATAGAAGCAATCAAGAAACTATCTGAACTACAGGAAAAGCTATGATGTTTACAATATCCGATCATTATGAATAGTTCACAAGTTCAACCATCTGAAGGAATGACAACACTTACTCCTTGTCATTCCCGCGAAAGCAGAAATCTAAGAACGTTAAAAGAAAGATTCCCCATCGTAGTTGGGAATGATATTTTTCCATTTATAATAGAGAGCAATAAGAAATGATATTAGTAAGTGCATGTCTGGTCGGGATCAAATGCAGGTATGATGGTAAAGATAACGCCAACCAGAAAATTATCGAAATGGTGAAAAGCGGTTTTGCGATGCCTGTTTGCCCGGAACAACTGGGAGGATTACCAACTCCCCGCATACCTTCGGAAATAAACGGCGCTAAAGTAATCGATAAAACTGGAAAAGATGTTACTTCAAATTTTAGAAAGGGTGCAAAAGAAACTCTGAAAATAGCAAAAATGATCGACTGTAAAAAGGCAATATTAAAACAGAATTCCCCTTCCTGCGGAGCAGGAAAAATATACGACGGCACTCATAACGGGAAGATCATCGATGGTGATGGAATCACCACAAAACTCCTTAAACAAAACGGAATAAACATTATAACAGAAGAAGATCTATAAAAAAAATAACCGAAGTCTTTTTTCAAAACTCCGGTATATTTTTGGATAAAACTTTTTTGAAGTTTATTTACCTTTCTTTTTATGTCTGTTTTTGCGTAATCGTTTTTTTCTTTTGTGATTACTTATCTTGAATCTTTTTCTTTTTTTCCCGCAGGGCATTGATCCTCCAAATAATTATTTAAGAATACTTTTGTTAGATTCGTTAACTTCGTCTTTAAATGCTTTTGAGAATTTAAATGTTGGAACAACTCTCTTGGGAACAATTACTTTTTCTTCTGTTTTTGGATTTCTTCCAACACGCTCTTTACGAACCTTCAATTTGAAAGTACCAAATCCCCTGATCTCAATGTGCTTACCACCTTTCATGGCATCTTTAACTGCTTCCAGAAAAGCATCAACTGAAAGAGCTACATCCTTACGGATAATTCCTGTTTCATCCGAAACATTTTTTACTAAATCTGCTTTTGTCATAATTTATATCTCCTTATATAATTACTAACGCTATTCCTTCTTTAAAAGTAGCGATTATCTGTCAAGCACTTTTTCCGTAACTTAAAGAAAATAGATATGTTACGTTTAACAACCATAAAACATCAGGAAATTGATTTTTTTAAGCTTATAGATTACTCGAAAACGACAATGCTTAAGGGATACCTCACGAACTTAGAACATACATTAGTATCTATCTCAAATTCTAACCACTGATTTTATGACCCGTGAAATTCTGAAAGACTATTTCAC
>JAIORR010000126.1 GCA_021108055.1 Candidatus Cloacimonadota bacterium | reverse complement strand
TTCCTTCTTTTTCACATCGTTTCTGATGAATTTTATTTGTGTATTTCGGAAAACAATCTGGCAGAAATCATTTTGTGAAGAAAGTCTGGGAAAGAAGATAAATCCGGACTTTTGAGCATTCGGCAATATCGAGCCAAACTGAAATGAATAAGTAATGAGGTTTTTCTTTGCTTCACGCCAATCTTCAAGAATATTTTTCTGATCTTCGAGAAGCGATTCAACTTCGTTTGCTTCATCTTCAATATTTGTGAGAACGAGATATTTTAGTTGTTCAGGCAGCAGCATATTCTCGATATATTCCATACCGACCACATCGAATTGATTGCAATCTTCATCCAGAAGACCGATGTCCGATGGTGATATTTCCATTTTCTCTGATCTTTTGTTTTTAATTGTAACATAGAAAGTGGTGAAATAATCTGTAATATCCTGTGGATCTTTAATCCAGTATTTATTCTCTACGGCAAAGGAGTAATCTTTTGTTTTTAATATGGCATAATCATCGGATACAGTGATGCCTGTTGTTTCCAGAGGAACATATTTGGTTGAGCAGGAAATCATGAAGAGCATAACAGACATTAATAAGAGCAGGTTTAATTTTTTTTTCATTTTTCTTTCCTTATGGTTTTATAAAGCAGAGACGATTAAAAAAAATCGTCTCTACTTTTGTATGATGTATTTATCCAAATCGGAAGTTTAATCGTCAAGCCCAAAATCCAGTTCCAGAATCTCTTTTGCATCTTTCGATTGTTTCACCGAAGGTTTTTTATTATTTTTTTCTATTTTTTCTTTAACTTTTTCTTCTGATTCTTCAGCGTTATCTTCAATTTCTGTATCATCTTTTTCTTTGCTTTCCGGTTCTGTTACTGTTTCTTTTTCAGAATCCTCATCACTTTCAGGTTCAGATGGTGTGTCATTTTCATCATCACTTTTAATATCCGGCTCAGATTCTTCTGCGTTTTCTGCTGGAGAAACGGTTGTTCCTTCGGGATTTTCCTCGATCTCGTCTTCGAACTCTTCATCCTCTTCGGCAGCTATCCTGGTTATATCATAGACTTTATCCTTACCATTAAGTTCGATAAGTTTAACGCCCTGTGTATTTCTTCCGATTACTGAGATCTTATTAACAGCCTGCCTGATGATCATTCCATCTTTTGTAACTATCATCAGATCGTCATTATCTACCACTTCCATCAAAGAGATAAGCTTACCGTTCCGGTCTGTAGTTTTTAGGGTTATCACACCTTTTGAACCACGTTTTGTGATCTTATAATTACTGATCTCGGAACGTTTTCCATATCCATTTTCACTTATGGAAAGCAGCGTACCTTCACGCTTTACGACAACCATTGCTACAACTTCATCATCTCCACGCAAAGAAATTCCCCGAACACCCTGTGAATTACGTCCCATAGATCTTGCATCTGTTTCATTGAACCTGTTTGCATATCCATTCTTCGTGGCAAGAATAATATCATTATTTCCTTCTGTTATCTGGGCATCTATCAACTGGTCACCTTCCAGCAGTTTGATAGCTATGATCCCATTAACACGAGGTCTGGAGAATGCGATCAATTCCGATTTTTTGATAGTACCCTTTTTTGTGACCATTGTAACATAGTGTGGAAGTTCAAAATCACGTACCGAAACAAATGCTTCGATCTTTTCTTCTCGTTCAAGCTGCAGCAGATTTACAATCGCCTTTCCGCGAGCAAGTCTTCCGACTTTTGGAACACGGTGAACTTTCAACCAATGACATTTTCCAAAATCCGTAAAAAACAATATGTATGCATGAGTAGAAGCAACAAAGATACTTTCAACAAAATCTTCTTCTTTCAGATTGGAACCGGAAAGTCCTTTACCACCTCTCCCCTGTTTCCTGTAAGTATCGATGGGAAGTCGTTTTATATAACCATGATGAGAGATCGTGATCACCATATCCTCATCGGCGATCATATCTTCGGTTTCGATGTCAGCAGAACCTTCCAGGATAGTAGTACGACGAAGATCATCATATTTTTCCTTTATTTCGTTAACTTCTCTCTTAATGATATTCATCCGTAGCTGATGCTTTTCTAATATGTTTTTCAATTTACTAATTGTTTTTAACAGTTCATTATATTCTTTTTCGATCTTTTCTCTTTCCAATCCTGTGAGTCTTTGGAGTTTCATTTCCAGGATCGCTTTTGCCTGTATTTCCGAAAGACCGAATTTTTCCTGTAGAGCATCACTGGCAATTTGAACTGTTTTGGAAGCACGGATGGTTTTTATTACATCGTCGATATTATCAAGAGCAATACGATAGCCTTCCAGAAGATGGAGTCTTTTCTCTGCATTATTAAGTTCAAACTGTGTTCTGCGAACCACAACTTCATGTCGGAAATCAACAAAATGTTGTATCATTTCCTTCATATTGATAACTTGCGGAATCCCGTTTACCAAAGCACGGTTATTTACGCTGAAACTTCCCTGTAGTTGAGAATATTTATATAATTTATTCAGGACGGAACTGGCTTCGGCATTTCTTTTTATTGTAATCACCAGTCTCATTCCCTGTCTGCCGGATTCATCGCGTATATCGCTGATACCTTCGATGCGTTTATCTTTTACTAATTCCACGATCTTATCTATCAGGTAAGTTTTATTAAGTTGGTAAGGAATTTCTGTTATCACTATCATTTCCGCACCGTTATTTTTGGTCTCGATAGCAGCTCTTCCTCTCATGATAATTCTTCCATGCCCGGTAAGGAAATAATCTTTTACCCCCTGAGAACCAATAATATATCCGCCTGTTGGAAAGTCCGGTCCTTTAATATATTCGAGCAGGTCGAGTGGTTCCAATTCAGGATTATCGATATAGGCAATGATCCCGCCACATATTTCCGTAATATTGTGTGGAGCCATATTTGTAGCCATTCCCACAGCGATCCCCGACGAACCGTTAACCAGAAGATTAGGAAATTTAGAAGGAAAAACAACAGGTTCTTTTCTCGTATCATCGTAGTTAGTTTTATAATCGACAGTTTCCTTTTCCAGATCATCCATCAGGTCAACTGCTGCTTTTTGAAGGCGTGCTTCCGTATAACGCATCGCTGCCGGTGGATCGCCATCCTGTGAACCAAAGTTACCCTGTCCGTCAACAAGTTGATAGCGCAGACTCCACGGTTGAGCCATTCTTACCAGCGTGGGATAAATAACCTGTTCCCCATGCGGATGATAATTACCGGAAGTATCACCAGCTATTTTCGCACATTTTCTAAAACCTTTTCCGGGAGCAAGATTAAGTTCATTCATTGCAAATAAAATCCTTCTCTGAGAAGGTTTAAGTCCATCCCGGGCATCCGGTAATGCTCTGGATACGATCACACTCATCGAGTATTCCAGATAAGATTTTTTTAACACATCTTCAATTTCAATTAATTCTATTCTTGATCTATCATGTATCATTTTTTCCCCTCAAATTTTATTAATTATAATAAAGTATATTTATCTAAACACTTACTTCAACGTACTTCGCATTTCTTTCAATGAATTCTCTTCTTGGTTCAACTTCATCACCCATCAAAATTGTGAACATTCTATCGGCTTCGATCGCATCATCGATCTTTACGGCAGTAAGTATCCTTTTTTCCGGATTCAGAGTTGTTTCCCACAATTGGTCAGCATTCATTTCTCCCAGACCTTTGTATCTCTGGATATGAATCCCTTTTGAATCCCATTCTTTCATTATTTCATTACGCTCTTCTATGGTGTAAACATAGCGTTTGCTTTTCCCTTTTCGCAGCAGGAATAATGGTGGTTTGGCAATATAAATGTGACCATATTCCACAAGCGGACGCATATAACGGAAAAAGAACGTGAGAAGAAGAGTGGCAATATGCTGTCCGTCAACATCAGCATCAGACATTATAATGACCTTATTGTATCGCAATCTGGTAATATCGAATTCTTCACCGATACCGGCACCGAGAGCCAGAATTATAGGCTGGATCTTATCATTATTCAGAACTTTATCTATTCGTGCTTTTTCTGTATTCAGCATTTTCCCCCATAGTGGGAGAATAGCTTGAAAAGTTCTATCTCTGCCCATTTTTGCAGAACCACCGGCAGAATCTCCCTCAACAAGGAATATCTCTGTTTGAGAAGGATCCTGGATAGAGCAATCTGCCAGTTTACCCGGCAGACTTCCACTTTCCAGCACAGATTTCCTTCTGGTAAGTTCACGGGCTTTACGAGCAGCTTCACGCGAACGTGCACCTAATATTGCTTTCATGGAAATATGCTTGGCTTCCTGCGGATGTTCTTCGAAATATTCCACCAGTTTCTCATAAACAACCGAATTAACGATTCCTTCGACCTCACTGTTCTGAAGTTTTGTTTTGGTTTGTCCTTCAAATTGTGGATCTTGAAGCTTGATGCTGATGATAGCAGTGATACCTTCTCGAATATCGCTCCCACCCGGCGATATTTTTTCATTCTTCAAGATGTTAGCATTTTTGATGTATGTATTCACCGCTCTTGTAAGGGCAGATTTAAATCCACTTAAATGTGTTCCACCTTCTATCGTATTAATATTATTTGCAAAACTGTAGATAACTTCCTGAAATCCTTCGTTGTATTGGATCGAAACTTCGAATTCGGTACCGTTCTTTTTCCCTGTGATGAATATAGGTTCTGTAAAAAGGATCTTTTTGTTTTCATTCAGGAATTCAACAAATGATTTAATTCCACCTTCATATTGAAAATTGTGCTTTTTATTTGAAATTTCATCTTTTAAAATTATGCAAACACCTTTATTGAGGAAGGCAAGTTCACGCAATCGAACCGAAAGGTAATCGAAACTGAAATCTAACGTTTCAAATATAGTTGCGTCAGGCTTGAATGTTACTTTGGTTCCGGTTTTGGATGTTCTCCCGATTACTTCCAATTCCTTTTGAGGAATACCTTTGGCATAAGTTTGATGATGTACTTTGCCATGTTTGTAAATCTCTACTTCGAGATGTTGGGATAATGCATTAACCACCGAAACACCAACCCCATGTAAACCACCGGATACTTTGTAAGATTTATCATCAAATTTTCCGCCGGCATGAAGAACGGTCATTACAACCTGAACAGCAGGAATTTTTTCGGTCTTGTGTATCTCGACGGGAATTCCCCTGCCATTATCTTCTACAGACACATAGCCGTCTTCTTTGATAATAACCGTTATTTTATCACAAAACCCAACGAGAGCCTCATCTATACTGTTATCTACTACTTCATAGACAAGATGATGCAATCCTCTTTCAGTTGTTCCGCCGATATACATCGCCGGACGTTTTCTTACTGCTTCAAGACCCTTCAGGACCTTGATATTCTTGGCAGTATATTTTGAATCTGTCATACGAATTTCCTCTTTTTTCTTTTATTAATATATTAATATAATAATTAATAATATGTGTTCATACATATAATAAGGTGAAATGTGTCAACTATTTTATTTATATAAAGTTAGATAAATAAAACGTTATCTGGGATTTATAGCAGATAGAAACCTAATTACTTGTATATATGGAAGTTATGGCTTAATAATTTAGAGAAAGAAATTTCAATATAAAAAAAAGTCACATAGCATAAACTATGTGACGAAAAAAATTAACCTTGAATTGTGCTTTAATCATCATCGAGAAGGTTCTTCCATTTGTTTTCCGATGAGGACGAACTGGTGTATTTGCCCAGACTAACCACAACTTTCACTTTGCTTTTTTTAGCGATAAGTTCATCTGCCATTGGTTGTGAATAAATTATTTTTCCTTTGTAAACTTCATCGGAATAGCGAAATATCTTTTTCCCGAGAATCAGTCCTGCATTTTCAAGTTTTAATTTTGCTTCTACCACTTTCAGGTTATCCAAATATGGTATTCTAACCATTTCCGGTCCAGCGCTCACAATAACGCTAACTGTTCTATATTTTTTAGTCATTATTTCCGGGTTTGGATTTTGCGAGATGATATTTCCTTTTTCTATTTCGTCATTATGAACCAATTCTTTTTGTTGAAGATATAATTTATATTCTTTGCATTTTTTTCTGGCAACATCAAAATTCATTTCTATAAGATTTGGAACTATCACTTCGTTTCGATGCCCGACAGCGATCTTCATAACAATATTCACCCCGACAAATCCGATAATAAAAATAATTATCATTATACCAATGGCTATCAATACCGGTTTAAATTTATCCATCGTAATCTCCATATTATTTTTTTATTAACTTTGCGGCAAATGCACCATCCATATTATGTTCGAAAGGTATCGTTTTCAAAAAGCCGTTTTGAGTGAAACATTCCGGAATATATTTTTCGGCCGGAATTAATTGAAAATCTTTGTTTTTTGCCAGGAATCTTTCTACCTGCTTTTCATTTTCTTCTTCATTCATAGTGCAAGTACTATAGACGAGATATCCACCGCTCTTCACAAAAGCAGCACCTGTTTTCAGTGCATTTTCCTGTAATTTCAGAAGTTTGGGAACATCCTGGTTTATCTGCCAGCGGAGTTCGGCTTTTTTCTGGAAAACACCCCAACCGGAACAAGGAACATCCAAAAGGACTCTGTCATAAGCAGGAGCAACAGGTCCAAATTTGAAAGCATCTACTGCATTAAATTTCATATTAGATATCTTCAATCTTTCTACTGCATGTTTAAGTTTTTTAATTTTATTTGGAAATTTATCCACTGCGATCATCTCTCCCGTATTCCCCATCAGTTCTGAGATGTAAGTAGCTTTTCCGCCAGGAGCAGCAAAAAGATCGAGGATAGACTCGTACATCTGAGGATTCATCAGTTCCACAACCATCGCAGCAGAAGCATCCTGAACAGAATAATAACCTTCTGTAAAAGCTATTTCATTTAAAACATCTCTGGCTTGTTCTGTAATTAAGATATTAGATGAAGCCGTGCTTGGAGTTATTTTTATATTTCTACGTTCAAAGTAATCTGTTATGCGTTGTTTCTCAGTTGCCAACGTATTGATCCTGATATGCAGTTTAGGAACATCATTGTAATACATACACAGCATTTCAGTTTTTTCGGCTCCCCACTTTTTCAGCCATTTATCGATGAAATCTCTTGGAAAAGAATATTCCAGAGAAATTCTATCGGCAACATTTTCCGGATATTCAATTTTTTTTGATCTGAGATATGAACGAAGCACTGCATTTATGAAATTAGCTATTTTTTCGTTATACAGTTTTCTTGCCAGAGCCACAGTTTCGTTAACCGCAGCATATTCCGGAATATTATCACAATAAATAAGCTGATATAATCCAATATAGAGAAGAATTTTTATTTTGATATTTGTTGAAGCAAATTTCTTTGGCTCCGTGAAAAGAGATGCAATATGATCAAGATGTTTCTGCATCTTAATTACGCCTTTCACAAGTACATAAAGCAGGTCTGCATTTTCTCCTGCATCCCTGATATCTCTGGACATCATGGTAAGCAGCTTATCGGAAAAAACATTTTTCGAGGTAACTTTATGAATGATCTTGTAAGCTTCAAGACGAATGTTGATCATATGTTTCTCTTTTTATATAATGATTTGATTGTAGCTTTGATGATCTCTTCCGTGCTTTTCAGCTTCTGATCTTTTAATAATTCGGATATTTTTTTCCTGATTTCATAAGGTTTATAACCCAGGGTGATAAGTGCCGACTCGGCTTCTCTAATAATGTCCGGTTCAACCGTTCCGGCAACCTTCGGAATACTTTCGGTTTGTATGCTGCCCACTTTATCTTTTAATTCGATGATCAATCTTTCAGCAGATTTCTTACCGATTCCGGGAACGGTCGAGATCAATCCAATATCGCCGGATTGAACAGCCCGAATCATATCCTGTACCGAAAGTGCGGAAAGAACCGAAAGAGCGATCTTTGGACCTACTTTGGAAATTGAAATAAGCTGCCTGAAAAGTTCTTTCTCATCTGAAGTGAAAAAACCAAAAAGCCGAACTCCATCCATTTCGTTAAAAGAGTAATGAATATGTAATTTAATTTCCTTCTTTATTGATGGAAGTTTATCGAAAGTACTGAGAGGGATATTAACTTCATAACCCACGCCACCGCAATCGATGACAACATTAACCGGTTCTATTTTTGCCAGGAAACCCTTGAGATATGATATCATTTTTTTACCCTTAACTTATCTTTATTGAACTGACAGAGAGCTATCGCCAGTGCATCTGTTGCATCCATAGATTTGGATTTTATCTTAATATTCAACATCTTTTGCACCATATATTCTACCTGTTCTTTGGATGCATTACCGTTTCCAACAACAGATTTTTTTACTTCTCTCGGAGAAAATTCTTTTATTTCAATTTCTCTTTCTGCAAGGGAAAGCAAAATAGCACCTCTGGCATGTCCCAATGTAAAAGCAGATTTAATATTCTTTCCATAAAAGATGGTTTCCACCGCAGCTATATCAGGTTTGTATTCAGCAATGATCTTTTTCATCTCGATATAAATTTTGAAAAGCCTTTCCGGTAAAGGTAATTTTGGATTAATTTTTATTACATCGCATCCGGCAGCAACTATCTTTCTGTTTTCTACCTGTAAAACACCATATCCACAAAAATGACTGCCAGGATCGATCCCGAGAATTATCAAATGATCTCCAAAAGGAATCTTATTGAGACAACCTGTCCATTACTTCGTCTGATATTTCAAAGTTTGCATATACTTTCTGGACATCATCGAGGTCTTCTAACTGATCTAAAAGTTTAAGAAGTTTTTCGGCAACATTATCTGCATTTATCGTATTCTTTGGAAGTCTTATAAGTTCTGCTTTCTCTATTTTATATTTTGTTTCTTCCAGTTTCTTTAGAACAGAATGCAAACTGGAATATTCAGTATATATTTCAAAATAATCGTTATCAGATGAAAAATCTTCAGCACCGGCATCCAAAGCTGCCATCATTACTTCGTCCTCATCGAGATCATCCTTTTGTATCTCGATCAGACCTTTTTGTTCGAATATCCAGGAGACCGAACCGTTTTCTGCAAGATTACCGCCGTGTTTAGAAAAAGTGTGCCTTACATCTGCAACTGTTCTCTGTTTGTTATCTGTAAGCGTTTCCACAATGACAGCTACTCCATTCTGCCCGTAACCTTCATAAGTATAACTCTCGTAGGATACACCTTCCAGTTCGCCGGTTCCTTTTTTTACGGCTTTGTCGATGTTACTGTTTGGCATGTTGGCAGCTTTTGCAGTAGATACGGCTAATCGAAGTCGGGGATTTGTTTCCTGGTCTCCTCCGCCTTCTTTTGCGGCAACGATTATCTCTTTTACAAGTTTTGTAAAAAGCTTACCACGTTTGGCGTCGGCTGCACCTTTTTTGTGTTTTATCGAGCTCCATTTGCTATGACCGGACATAAAACCTCCGAAGTTAATAAAACATTAAACTTTTACAGGTTCCAACTTTTCTTATTTTCAGAAAGATGGCAAAGATAGATCATTCATCCTTTTTATTTGCTTCAGCAATAATTTTTTTAGCAATATCACCTGGAACTTTCTCAAAATGAGAAAACGTCTGCGTGAACTTTCCACGTCCCTGAGTTAGTGATTTCAAAGCAGGGAAATAACCGAATAATTCTGCCAGAGGCATATGGGCATTCAGTATCTGCTTCTTACCTTTCTGTTCCATTCCCAATATTTTACCTCTTCTTGTAGAGATATCACCCATCACATCACCCATGTATTCATCGGGAATAATGATCTTGACTTCATGGATTGGTTCAAGAAGGATAGGAGAAGCAACTTCAAAAGCTTTTTTAAGAGCATTCCAAGATGCTATCTTAAAAGCCATTTCAGATGAATCTACATCATGATAGCTTCCATAATAAACATCAACGCTGATATCTACGATCGGATTTTCTGCAATGATCCCTTTCTTGATAATTTCGTTAAGACCTTTTTCGATAGCCGGTATGAACTTGCTGGGAATGGTTCCGCCAACTACTGAATTTATAAATTCAAAGCCTTCACCACGAGATTTGGGCTTTACCCTGAAATAAACCTCTGCATACTGACCTCTACCGCCAGATTGTTTTTTGTGTTTATAACTAACATCTGCATTACCCTGAATGGTTTCTTTATACGGCACTCGAGGAGTATTCATCTCTGCTTCTATTTTATAACGTGACTTCAATCTCTTTACAATAAGACCAAGCTGCTGTTCACCTATTCCGGAGAGAACATTCTGGGCGGTATCAGCATTCATTTCCAAACTCATGGTCGGGTCTTCTTCGAGAAGTTTGGATAGTGCAGAACCGATTTTATCTTCGTCATGCTGGTTTACTGCATTCATCGACTGCCAGTAAACAGGTGTGGGAAGTTCCGGTTTTTCTATTTTTATTTTTGAACCGATTTTCGTGATAGAATTAAAGCAGCGAGAAACTTTGGTTTTCACAAGTCCGCCAATATCACCGGCTTTTATTTCATTTGTTTCAGTTCTATTTTTTCCAACCAGAAAATACATCGAACCGATCCTGTCTTTGCTGTTTTTTTCCGGGACATAGACTTCCGAGCCACTCGTTAAAGATCCGGAAAAAACTCTTACATAAATAATATCGCCAACATTCGGGTCGGAGAAGGATTTAAAAACATACGCAGACAGGTCACTATTTTCTTTTGCTTCAATAGTCTTAGCTTCTTCTCCCTCGATAATATTAACCTGATTTTTTTCTGCAGGAGAAGGCAGATATTCTTCAATTGCATCCATAAGTTCATTAACTGCAATATTATGAGTTGCCGAGCAGGCAAAAGCCGGAATTAAAACACCTTTTGAAATTGCATTCTTTATGCCGGAAGCTAATTCCTTATCGGTAAGTTCGCCGGCTTCAAAATATTTTTCCAGAAGCTCGTCATCGCTTTCGGCAACAGCTTCCATCAAAGCCATTTTATATTCTTCATAAGTATTAACAATATCAGTTGGGATATCGGATTCTTTTCCCTTAATAAAAGCCTTTCCTTTTACAATATCCACAACTCCTTCAAATCTATGCTCACTGCCTATGGGCATAAGAATTGGAACAGGATTAATATTTGTATTTTCTCTTATTAATTCCAGTGCTTTTCTAAAATCCGCTCCTTCATTATCCATTCTGTTAATAATAATTCCTTTGGCTGCGGGTTTGCTTTCTAATAATTCAATAGATTGCTCTAAACTTACTTCAAACCCAACTGCTGCATTTGTAATAAAAAGGATATTTTCTACAACCGAAGAAGCTGCTATCTGCTCGCTGGCAAAATCGGCATAACCGGGAGTATCGAGAATATTTATCTTACATTTTTTCCAGTTAAGGTTTGCTACTCCCAGAGACATCGACATACTTTTTTCGATCTCTTCTACATTAAAGTCCATAACCGTGTTACCATCTTCAATTTTTCCAACTCTTGTTATTACTTTTGCGTTGAAAAGCATCTGTTCGGCAAGGCTGGTTTTGCCGGAACCAGATGCACCTACAAGAGCTATATTTCTGATATTTTTCATATCTCCCCCGATTTTTTTATTATCTTTTCAGGATAAATAAATCCAAGTTGAACAAAGAAAATTTGTGTTTATTTCTTGTCAATATTCACTTTAAAATAATCACTTTCCCAATTTTTTCAGTATTTTTCCCGTTCGATATCTGCCTGGCTTTTATTTTGTAGAAGTATGTATTATTTGCAATATCGTCACCATCACCATCTTTTCCATCCCAATATATCTTATTCCAGCCAGCACTGCAATTCGGCTTCTTAAGAGTACGTATTTTCTTTCCTGTGATAGTATAAATCATTATAGTTATATCCGAATCTTCTGTAATAACAAATGTAAAATGACCATCTTTCTCAATCGGGTTTGGATAAGGTAGCATCTGCTCTATCGCTACTTTCCCTGATCTTTTGGAAATGAAATTTGTATGAGCAACAGTGGGAGTATTGAAGTTATCGAATACTATCAATTGCAGAGCATGTGTTCCCTCGGAAAGATCGGTCAATTGCCAGGTCAGTTCTCCTTTTGTACAGGAACCCAGATCATAAATAAAACCAGTGGTAACATCTATCGGTTCGATGCTGTCATCGAGTAATAGTAGTATTTTATGACCGGCAGAACCCAAAATATTTATGCCGTTCTCATCTTCAATATCTGCTATCAGAACTGGATCAGTTGAAACATAATCTCCCTCGATAAATGTTCTGGAATCCATATATAACTGAACTTGCGGAGGATTTGTGCTAAATGTATCAATCTGGATTCTGCTTAGTTTCATCGGATAATAACAACTGATATAATCTTTATTTTGGCTATCATCAAAAACATAGTTGATGATCCTGCCTTTATTTCCGGCATGAATATCATCAGATACAATAAACTCGGCTGAATAACTACCACCGGATACTTCCATTCCACCATAATAAAAAGGGTTACCATTTTTTGTATAGTTAACAGTATACGACAATGAATCAACCACATAGTCATTATTAACATAAACGACATCGTATTCCGATTCAAAAACCCTGATCTCACCATTATCGTTTACAAAATTACCTGTTCCGAAATCACCGTTAATACTGACAATTTCCCGGGCACGTAAACTATCCGGAATTCCGGAGACCGCACCACCTCTCTCCGGTTGAGTTATCAGCATTATCGGGTCTCCGAGAATATTATATAAACTGCTGTTAGAATCATTTGCAGTCGAGTTCAGTTTCGCATCGAGCAAGGAAAAACCGATATTATAACCTTTATTAATTAAATTCTCAAAGAAATATTTCATTAATATTGTATTCTCTCTCGGATTGCTTCCTCTTCTTGCGGCAATAGAAGCGATCGCTCCACCATTTTCATATAACAATAATCTTTCGGGAATACAATCGAAATCGGGATTATCGAACATTCCCACTTCACAGGAAGCAGCAATGAAAAGAGGAAGATGTTCTTCATTATCCAGAAGATTAGTATGCAAAGAACCCCTGAAATAGTCTTCATCTCCCAATACATCCTCATTTCCATGACCGACAAAATACCATATTAAACGTCCTTCATTGATCTTTTCTATAATATCGTTACGGGCAGCCGGTTTATTCTGATATTCATCAAAACCATATTCGATAGCCATAACCTTATCCACGTAAACCGAATCATTCATCACATCTCCCGTTTCCTGGACATTTCTGCTGTGATTCATATCTGCCGAACCAAATCCTTCATGTCCACCGCTTTTGTTTTCATCATCAGCTATCAACAGAACGCTATTTCTCCAGAAACCCGGTGTAGGTTCTTCGATATATTTGCGGATCCGTTCTATTAAAAAGTCCATATCATTATCATTCTTTGCAGGAAGCCGCCCGATAGAAAGTTCGGGATGATTAGTACTATTAAAATAAACAAAGTAATCATCACTTCTATTATAGACCATAATTTTATTCTTCTCGGTGGGATTG
>JAIORR010000309.1 GCA_021108055.1 Candidatus Cloacimonadota bacterium | reverse complement strand
GGCAGATCGCTGATCTGCCAGTGTGTTAACTCGACTCGAGTTATTCAAACCCGAGTCGGGGTAAAGAATAGAAGGAGAAAAAAATGAAAAGATTAAAAGTTGTAACAGGCGTTAGTGTGTTCTTGATGTTATTATTCAGCATGTCGTGTAAAAGTCAGGTACAATCGGAGAAAGTAGATGGAGAGCAGTTAGTAAAGCAGGTGTGGGAAGCAATGAAAACCACAGATATGGAATACATCGAAAGCATTCTTGCACCGGAATTTCAATCCATTCATCAAGATGGTGCTCGAAATCGGGATGAAGAAATCGAATTGATCAAAGGACTGAATATGGGCGAATATGTACTCGATAACTTCAAAATCACACAGAATGAGAATACAATAAATGTCACATATTTTGTTAATGTAACAGAAACAATCGATGAAAACACGATAACAAAGCATGCAGCCCGGCTTTCGGTATTCAGTAAAACAGCCGATGGCTGGAAATGGTTTTCTCATGCTAATCTTGTACCGTTGAAATAGAAAAGTAGTTACAGTCTATAAGAAAGTTTAGGATAAAATTACCTTGCGGACACCATCCGCAAGGGATTATATTCCCTTTGTAAAAAATAGATCGATAACCATAATGCTCAAGCCTGAATATGAATCGAGGTCACCGAAGATATCTTCCAGAGCTTTGATGATAGCATTAATATGATCTTTGGAAATTTTTGCCAATATTATTTTACTGAAAGGATTTGTGCTGCTTGTAAAATCAAAGAATCCCATAAATAGAGGAACATTTGAGAGCAGGTTTTCCATCTGTTGAGTTTCTATAATAGTAGATTCATTGATCCCGTATTCGATAAAAACTTCAGTAATATCCTGCATGATCTTTTCTTCTTTTGCAATCAAGATCATCAATTTATCTCTACCCTTTTTGGAGATCATAGAAATATCGGAATCAACATTTCGGAGGAACTCTTCATAAAGTCCAATCTTGGTGGGAGCGTTCAATAAATTATCCGTAACGCCAGGTTCCTTTAGAACATGAGAAACCTGCGCCAGTAATTTTAAATGTTCTTTTCTATCACCTTTCGGACCAATGATTGTAATGAATATCTTAGATTTTTTCTTATCCATCGAATCATAATTTATGCCTTTCCTGCTTATGGCAATACCAATTACGAATTTATCGAGACCATCGAGCTGGCAGTGGGGAATAGCGATGCCTTTGCTGAAACCAGTACTTCCCATATCTTCACGTTCCCTCAGGGCTTGATAGATCTTTCCCTGATCGATGTTCCTGAATTCCCTGCTTCTTCTAAGAAGTTCTGCTAATTTTTTCAATACATCATTTTTATTTTTTGCATAAAAATCTATTTCGCAGCATTCCAGCCTTAATATTTCGGAAATATTCATGATCATCTCCTTTTCAGATTCTTAAGAATTGCTATCTTAGAAAGTGGCGGTCCAACGATCTCATTAATAAAAACCGACATTAAAACGATATTAATCATTTTCCCTATTTCATTCTGAATTTCTATAGATGATGCTGCCACTACAGGAGAAGCTTGAACAAAGAGAACCAGACCAATGGCAACTCCTGCCTGTGGAAGTAAACTTAAACCGAGATAGTTTCTTATGTTTTTGTTGATATTCATTGCCATTGCAGAGAAATATATTCCAAAATATTTTCCGAAACTCCTTAAAATGATGAATAAGAAACCTGCAATAAGAATGCTTCCGTCTTTGAATACCTGAAGGTTCAATTCTGTTCCTGCAATAGCAAAAAAAACAGCATACAAAGGCGGTGTTAAAGGTTCCAGAGAAAAAAGTATTCTTACGTTTTTTTTACTGAGATTAATAAGCAGCATACCCAAAACCATATTGGAAATGAGCGGAGATAGATGCAAACTGATAGATATGGAAGTTGTGATGAAAATAAAACCGAGCGATATTATCTTTATTTCATTCAGATTTTTCTTCTTGAACGTTATAAAATGAATTGCTATCCCACCAATAGCACCAATAATAATGGAATAAAAAATTTCTTTGAAAGCGTGGAAAAGTGAGTAAGAAAGGTTTAACTCGGTTTTCCCGATGATCGAAGTGGATAATGCAAATGCAATAGAGAACAGGATCACCGTTCCTGCATCATCCAGGGCTACTATTCCATAAAGATAATCGACGAACTTTCCCCTGGCTTTAAGTTTTTCTACGATAACGACGGTTGCGGCGGGAGCCGTGGCTGCCGATATTGCTCCAAGCAGGAATGCTATATAAACGGGAAAACTAAAAAGTATCAATCCAACGGAAACCAATCCGAATGTTAAGAACATCTGTGCAAGCGTAAGAAACACGATCTTTTTCCCGTAAAGCTTCAATTTATAAAATGAAAATTCTCCACCGATAATGACAGCTATGAAAGATAAAGTTACTTCGGAAAGCACATATAGCATTTCCATATTTTCATGACGGATAAGTTTGAGTCCCGAACTTCCAACCAGCACACCTGCAAATATGTAACCTGTTATTGCCGGCAGTTTTATCTTTTCCGAAAGCTGACCAAATGCATATCCCGCAATTAAAAGCAGACCGACACTAAAAATAATATGGTGTGCGAAATATTCCCGTATAATATTTACAATATCTATCATATTTTTTCCTATACTTGTTTTTCTTTCTTTTTTGCAGTCATAAATGTCAAGTGGAACTTTTAGCCTTTACAAAAAAGATCAAATTTCTCTGATCGACACAAGCGTAAGATCCAAAAGAGGATATTATGAAACATATTTTGTACATTATGATATTTTTTTCACTCTTTTTTGCCAGTTGTGCAAAAGAATCTGAATTGAAGATCTACAATGATACGGGACATGTAATCACGGTGAAAGTTGACCATTTTGCCCATAGGATGTTAAATGATGGTGAACCTGTTATAAATACTTACTATCTGAATTCTTACATTCTTTTTGGTGAGACAGTAGAAGTTCCGGTGGAATATGTTGAGTCTTTTTATCGTTCTCATAAGAAATTTATTGTTACAATGAAACCGAACAAAGATAAAGTGTATCATGTGATCTTTGACAGAGCAGGGCTGGAAATTCGTAACGTTCTGCATGGAACGATAATAGATAAAGTACAATTGAGAGAAGTTAGTAGCGATGAATGGAGTGATGATCTTTATGAAGGTTATTTACCTCCGGATGAGATTGATACTATTCCAGTTCTTCCCGGAACTTATTATATCAGGATAGAAGATGTTTATGAACTACAATATCCGGAAGAATTAATTGAATTTACTGTCGGTGAAACAACAATGTATGTTTTTTAGTTCAGTAGATGTTTTTTAAAGTTTCTCTGTTTATTAATATATCGGGATTTTTCTCGGTCTTTTCAAATTTTTTACGGCGATTATCAAATCTTTTGATTACTTCCGGAATAAAAAATTCCCATTCCACAGGATTTATTGTACCCTTTTTTGTGTAGGAATCGATAAATTTCCTGAAAGCTTTTTCAAATTTTACTTTATCATAGATCGATGCCCAGAACAAGAGAAAATGGATTAGGTCTGTTTCCGGAGGAGCATACTTCCAATCACTGAAATCTATCATATAATACTTTTGATCTGAAAAAATATAATTCTTCGGATTATTATCATAATGGCAGATACATTTGCCTTTCTTTAATTCCAGCGAATGCAGAATAACATACATTTCTGCGATCTTAGAAAAATCCGGCTGCATAAGTTCACCGATCGGGATGCCATCGATATATTCCAGCATTAAAGTATTTTTACCATCATGGTCTAACAATCTGGGAGTAAAGGGAAGTTTTTTCTGATAAATATACAGTTCTTTCTTAAACATCTTTGGTGATCTGCATATCTTTATGATGTGCTTCTTTTCTTTATTTATGATGATATCAGGTTTCATTTTTCTTCGATAGTGATCTCTATCTTTTTTCCTTTTTCATAGCCCTTCAGATTTTGCAGATATGCTGTGATAAGGTCTTTGAATGTTCTTTGAACAAAGGGAACAATATTGAATTTTTTCCCGTCAAATTTCACTTGAATATCGAGGTTTCTATCTGTTTTGCAATCATTTCGTGATCTTCTTCCTGCAAGTATCTCGGTAACCATTTCTTTACAACTTAATCCGCACTCACCACAACATTCCATTTTGGGAAGAGGAAGAACTTCAAAGACTTTCTGTTCAACGAGATCAGCGAGTTCTTTTATTTCGGTTACAGATCTTAAAACAGGCAGGTTTTGATACTTTGTGTGCGTATCTGCAAATTTACCGGATATTGCAAAAACAGATCCGTCGATCAGTTCTTTGAGCTGATCTTTGTTTTCTGCACAAATAATGCGTGGAAGAGAAGCTTCTTTCATTCCTTCTATAACAACATAATCAGCAGAGAGGTGTTCCAGCATTTCATTTAATGATAAACTATGATGCCATATCTGGTAGGTTTCGTTCAATCCTCTGGCAAACACAACGTCACCACTTGCTTCCCAGTGTTTCCATGAATTGGTTTCCTGCTTCTCCATGGTAAATTTCTCTGAATGAATGTCTTTGATGGAAACTACTTTATAACCGCGCCTTTTCAATTCTTTTATCAGCTCTACGGTCGTTGTGGTTTTACCCGAATGATGATAACCGGCAATACTTAAAACTTTCATATAAATCTCATAAAAATAAAGATCATTTCATATTTCCGCATACAACTTTATTTTTCCCGCTTTTCTTTCCCGCATAGAGTGCTTTATCTGCTTTGGAAATAAATTTATCTAAATTATAGGGCTTATCATAAACCAGTACTCCGAATGTTATTGTAGTGTGAATATTTGTTCCGTGATAATCATAAGATAGAGAGGATATTTTTTCTCTGATCTTTTCGGAGATAATTTCACCACCTTTGATATCTGTTTCCGGAAGCAGAAGCATAAATTCTTCGCCACCCCAGCGTGCACAGACATCCTGCTTTCTTATGGAAGAAAGAAAAGCTTCTGAAAGTAGAACAAGGACATAATCACCGGCATCATGACCGAACTTATCATTAATAGATTTGAAATTATCGATATCTCCCATAACCAGCGTGAACGGTTTTCCACTTCTCTCGAAACGTTTTTTTTCATATTCGATCTTTTCCATCATATCCCGTCTATTAGAGAGTTTGGTTAACGGATCTGTTCTTGCCAGCTTTTCCATATCTTTATGTGCTTCCATCAATTCTTGTGAAATTTCCAATATATATTCATTGGTTTTCTGTTGTTTTATATTGATCTTTTTATTCAGTCGATAACGGCTATATATAAGGATCGTTAAAATAGAGACCAGGAAAGAAGTGATGATAAGATAGTTTCGTAACCTCTGTTGTTTGGATAATTTTAGATCGCTGATCTCTTGTTCATGAACCAGATCTTTTATTCTCTCTTCTTTTTGTTTTTTTTCGATCTGAGTAAGTAATTCAGTGATAGCTTTGTCCTTTTTTAAAGTTTCTATCTCCTTTTCCTTTTCAATAGTTTCGGCTTTCACTTTTTTCAATGCAATATCACTTTTCTTTTCAATTTTTTCTATGTCTATTATTTTATCTTCTTTAAATGTCTGCTTTTCGATCTCAAATTTTTCATGGATGTCCTCAATTTTTTGTTTGCTTTTTTTTACCAGCAGAGAATCTAACTGCTGGGAATACATTTTATAATATTTCAAAGCCTGTTCATCATCTCCGGTGATATTATAATATTCATAGAGGAATAGATTTTTACTTTCTTCTTCTTCTTTTTTCAGTGTTTCTTCAAGTTGAGAATATTTCATGAAAAATTCATAAGCCTTTGCATCATCTTCTATTGTCTGACAGATTTTTCCGATTGCGTTATATGTTCCCAAAAGTTTATTTTTATCATTTATTGCTAGAAAGTTGTTGCCGGCATCTGTAAAAAACCTTATTGCTTCAGGATACTCCTGCTGAGAATATAGAATTTCTCCGATTTTTTGCTGAGCAAGTCCTGCCGAAAGTAAATCACCAGATTCCTCGAACGATATTGTGGCTAATTCAAGCCGACTGATAGCGTTTTCTATATCTCCGAGAGAAAAATAAATATCTCCCATGTTGAAATAGCTGACAGCTTTTCCCGTGATATTCTTTGATGAATTGCTGATCTTAAGTGCTTTCAAGGAAAATTCAAAAGCTTTTATATCTTCCTTAAGTATCAGGTAGGTTCTTGAGATTTTGTTCAATCTATCACTTATAAAAAAGTCATTATTGATCTTTTTTGCCAGTTCCAGACTTAACAGAAGATTCTTCAGTGCTTTATAATGATTGTCAATAAGAGTGTAGCCAGTTGCGATGTTATCGAGTTCTATGCATTCACGTTGTTTATCTTTTATTTTGCGTGACAACTTATGAGCTTTTTTTCCATATTCAATGCTGGCTTTCGGATAGATGTCCCAATAGGCTTCCTGAAGTTGATCTAAAATTTCTATCTTTTCCCTATTGGATACTTGCTTCAACCTGATCTTCAAGCTGTCCAGCTTTGTTTGAGAAATCAGTTGGCAGGCAAGTAGCAGTACAAATGAAACCATGATTAATTTTTTCATAAAGAACTCTTTTTTTATGGAGAAATTATTCCCAGCCAATCACCAAGCAGGAACTGTAATCTTCCTATAAGTAATGAAATACGTGCCATCGCAGTATAACCGAATGCTGCACCAAAACTTATCATCAGAAAATAAATACCGATCTTTGCTGTTACTCCGAATGCTCCTTCGTGTTTTTTGCTGAAATAAAAATAAATAACACCGGTGATAGTTCCTATAACGAGCATTAACTGTCCGATAATCGTTACCGGATCTGAGCCGGCAAAAGGATTGATCATAGTTGCAGTGAGTTGATTAATAACATCGGATTTTAAATACCGGAGGAAAAATATTCCGGAAGTAGTTCCAATGATCAAAGCTATCGGGAACCTGCTCACCCATTCTGTTTTTGGTATTAATCTCATCAACATCATAATGCCCAGTGCTGCTGGAAAGAGTTTTATCCAGTTTGCTCCTATATCCTGCGAAATCGGGTCGAATAAGTTTGGGATAAGAATAAAAAAGATCGTATATACAAACCAGTATCCTGCGGAAAGACCGACGAATATCTGCTCTGCAACTTTATAGAAAGGGTTGTCTTTATAGAGGAAGCTGAAAATTGCGAATGTGAATAATGCTCCCAGCCAGATTCCTAATACTGAAAAGAAATGTTCCATTATGCACCTCTTTTTTCTTTTGCTTTATTACGCCAGTAATTGATATTTCCGATGGCAATAAATAAAATGATTATCATATGTGCAATAGATTGTGCATCCATACCTTTGGTTGCACTGCCGGGTTCTTTTGTCAAACGTTCGTACTCGGCAGCACCTTTCAAACCGGCTAAAAGCCCCGTAAGTTGTTTTTGCTCGTTAACATAAGGAATGACCGCAGGAGCACTAACCCCTGTTACACCACCGGAGACGGTTATTCCGTAAGTATCGTGAGCAATCTGCACCCACTGTTTAATACCAGGATCTCCTGCAGAGAATGCTAAAATAAAATTGATGTTATTAAAATTATTAATTCCATCCATAATTGGAAGTTCATCGATAGGTGTTCCATTCATATCTTTTGGGAAAACTTCCCTGAAATTTTTTCCCATTGCTTGCAATGTTACAATTCCTCCTGCCTTAAAACCCATATTTACATAGTCTCTTCCATAGGATACATCAGGGAAATCTGCTTTTAATTGTGAGAACGTATCTTCTGCCATCTGCACACCCATAGGCCAAAGGGCAGTTACAATTACTTTTATTTTCTTCCGGAAACAATGTCTCATCACGGCTTCTGCCATCGGATGAAGTTCCGGCATACTGGCAGGGTCATAATCGAAGGATAAAATTACTTTAGATCCTGATGGAGTATTGTCTATCAGGTCGTAAACAATTTCGGAATTCTCACTGGTTTCGATGGGAAAACCTATTGTGAATATCAAAGGAAGAGCAACTCCTATGAACATAAAAAGAAATATCCATCTTCTATCGATCTGTTTTCTGGTGATTTTCTCAGTCATTATTCACCTCCCAGATACGAACGCTCGATCCCAAGGATTATCCGAAGTGAGCTTCCGATTATTCCAAGTCCTGCTCCGATCATAATTGCTCTTTGTCCGGCAGTGGTCGGAAATTTCATAATAAAACTGGAGATATTTGGTAAATGCAGGAATTTCAGATTTTCCGGCAGCCAGCAGGTGAGTGAACTTCCAAGGCTTGTGTTTCCCAGCATAACGAGAATGGCAGCTATCAATAGAAGGTTAGATTCAAGGGTTCTGGCAATAAAAGCCCTGTATGCAGCAGAAGCAATAAAGAAAGCGAGAAGAGAGAACATAGTTGCCTGTAAATGCTGGTAGATATTATCAAAAAGATAATCAAACGGTTTGGACCCGACAACCGATGTAATGCTTTCGGCATTACCGAATAAACCGGGATTGTTCTCTGTACCCCAGAAAAGTCCGCAAGAAACCATTATAATAAAACTGATAAGTGTGATAATATAAAACTGCCAGTTCTTTTGTTTATACCGAATTTTGAACAGGTTAACTTTAAATAAATTCATTTGTCCCAGAATGATAGCAAAACCTGCAATTATCAGATACCAGTTCTCTAATTCACCTGATATCCGCCCGAAAGGTTTATGAGGGATAAATTCGGAAATAATTACTACTATTCCTACTATAAACGTTATTACAAGTGGAATTTTTCTTTTCATATTTATACCTTAATGTATTGTTAGAAAATCTTTCAAGAAATGAATACCTGAGATTTCTAGGATTATGCCGATTACAAGAGCTATCACAAAAACAGCTTTTCCCATGTCCTGTCCTTTAAGACTTCCCAGTTGATGCGGTTCTTTGGATAGATAGGCAGAAGCTGCAAATAGTTCCTCTCCTATCAAAGTATAATCGCAGGCAACCACAAAGAATGGTAACTGGCTTGGCATTGCAGTTCCGGCGGTCTGGATGGCTCCACTGGAAAAACCTGTTTCTGCAAGGATGAGGGATTCTGCATAAAATGCACCAAGAAAGAAATTAGCTGCAGGTTTTTCTCGGATGATGATCCCATCCACTCCTGCAACGAAACCAAACTGGTCGTCTGTGAGATAAAATACAGAATCCGGTTTATATGCATCCGGTCGTCCGGCTTTCAGATAAGCTTCTTTCACTACTTCTTTTGCAGTGGAAAGTACCATTGAACGGCAAACCGGTACGATGATATCTGCTTCATATTCAGCAGCTTTCTGTGCTAATCTTCCCAGTAATGTAAGACCTGCAATCGTCTGCATATCATCCAGGTCGAGTGTTCCCGGAATAAAAAGGATAGGCCTGCCCATCTCAGTTGCTCGTCCCACAGATTCATCCATCGATTCCAGTCCTGCAATCTTGCGTATGTAAAGCTCTTTACCGCTTCTTGCCGAGTAAATGTAATATACGATGGAGATTATCATGATCAAACTCATGATCAATAGAGATAGTTTTTTAAAATTAAACCATTGAGCTTTAGAGAAGGTAACCGAATTAGCTGTGGCAAGGATCTCATTATTTTCGTTATACGCAGTCAGTTTGTAGGAATATTCAATACCTGTGGAAATCTCTGTTCCATCAACGAATTCGCCTGTAGATTTATCAGTTTCCAGAACAAAGGTCGGCTTTCCGCCATTATCTTTTCTTTCAATAACGATTTTTTCTGCAGAGATATTAGATGCATTCCAGCGTAATTGCAATGCAGAACCATCATCGTTTGGGATGTCATTTACTTCAAACAGAATATCCTCGGAGAAAAGAAGACAGGTGAAAAAAAGAAAAAACAGAAAAATGATTTTTTTCATCTTAACCCCATTTTAATTCATAAATTTTACAATTCATAAATATTTTATTTCTCTTTTGAAATTTAATAATTCAAGTCCTTTGTCAATGAAAAATAATTTAATCAGGTATTCCACGTAAAAAATAAGCAATTCGCTTGGTTTCAATAAGCATTGTAAAAAATCGATTATAAACCCACGAATTACAGTTTCGAGTCGATTCTTGTAAATCAACTCGAGGATGTATATGCGGGGAACAGTTAAAACCGTTCGGACAGCGAGGTTCTTTACCACCAGTTAACCCGGTTAAACAGGTTAGGTTTCACCCTAATGAAATAAAGAAAGATTTCATGGGGCAGGCAGGTTAAAAAGCAGGTGGTTAATATGAAGATTAAGAAAAAATTGGTAGTTAATGAATTAATCCAAAAAAAACTTGATTAGTATATTGAATTTTTAATGATTGCAACTTGAAAAAGGATTTTTGAAGAACATATTTTTTTCAGTATGATATATGGCATAAAGGAGATGAGATGAATTATGTTTTCATAGTTTCAGATAGTACGGGAAAAACAGCGGAACTTACTCTAAATGCTGCACTGGTCCAATTTCCGGGAGCAGCAATAATGTATAAACGCAGACCCGGTATTAAAACAAAAGAGAAGATAAAAGAAATAGTAAAGGAAGCTGCTAAGGCAGGGGGCATCATTGTTCATACTATGGTTTCAGATTCGATGCGAGATTTTATGGTTCGCCAAACAAGATTGAATAATGTCGAAAGTATAGATCTGATGGGACCACTGTTATCACGTTTGTCACTTCTGCTTTCAATCTCTCCATCCGAGAAACCCGGTTTATTCGATCATCTTAATGAAGAATATTTCAGGCGTGTGGAAACAATGAATTTTGCCTTTAAACATGATGATGGACTTCGCACAAACGAACTTTATAAAGCAGAGATCGTATTGATCGGGATTTCAAGAACGTTCAAAACTCCACTGAGCGTTTATCTTGCTTTCAAACGCTGGCTTGTTGCTAATGTACCTGTTATTTTGAATATGGAACTTCCAGGTTCATTATATGATATTCCTCCGGAACGTGTTTTTTGTTTAACTACGAATGCAAAGAGACTGTCTGAGTTACGTAGTGTTCGTAATAAGCGTCTGAAAGAATCAACAGGTGATTATTCTACGTACGATTATGTTAGAAAAGAATTATTATACGCGAGCAGACTTTATAATAATCAGCCAAAATGGTCTATTATAGATGTAACCAATAAATCGATCGAGGAAATAGCTTCCGAGATCATTGCACTTGCCAGAGTTAATCAGTCAGATGAAGCAGATGGCGGGAATATCGATCTGGAATAAGTATTTATTAAAATAGAAGATATACTGGTCTTTTATGAATAAATTGAATTCCAGGTTATAATTAATACAAAATTAAAGCGATAAGAACTCCAAGAACGGCACCACCGAAAACTTCCAGCGGAGTGTGTCCAAGAAGTTCTTTCAGGTTTTCTTCGATAATGGAATAACCTTCTTTTCTGTGGATATTCTCTATGATCTTATTCAAAACTACCGCCTGTTTCCCGACAGCTCTTCGAACTCCTGTGGCATCATACATCACAACTATGGCAAACACAATGGTTATGGCAAAATAAATAGATTGAACACCTTCCTGCAATCCGGTTGCCGTTGCAAGTGAACAAACTGAAGCCGTATGTGAACTGGGCATACTGCCGGTATCCAGAAATTTCCTGAAATTTATTCTTTTTTCTACAAAAAGAGAAATGATAACTTTAAGAACCTGGGCTACTACCAGTGCAACAAAAACAATATCCAATACTCTATTATTGAGAATGATCCCATTATTCATTTATGACTCCATTTTTCCAGATATATCCTGTTTATCTAATGCAATTTTAGTTTATTTATAGGATCGTTATATGTTCTTTAAACATATCAATGTTACATCATCGCGTGAACTGTTTCCTAAAGCCAATTGATAAAGGTGTTCAACACTTCTTTGAAGATCGGGTGTAGTTCGGATTATATCTTCGATCTTACTATCAATAGTAACATCGGTAAGTCCATCTGAGCAAAGCAGAAAAGTATATTCTTTTGGAAGTGGAATAGTATATTTGTTTATTTTCAATTCCGATTTCAACCCAATTGCTTCTGTTAGCAAATGCTTTATATTGCTGTTTATTATCTCATCTTTTGTTATAATTCCCTGCTGGTAATGATCCCATACAACCGAGTGATCTTCTGTGATCTGTTTCAATTTGTCTTCTGTGAAAATATAAACACGGCTGTCTCCCACGTTGTGAATATAAGCCTGGTCATCTTTCAAAAGCAAACTGACCATCGTTGTTGACATATTCGTTAATTTTTTATCCTTACTTCCCTTATCGTGAATAATTTTATTTATCTTTTCGATCTCATTATCAAACCACCGGGGAATGTTATCGATCTTGTCTGCTTCATAGTAGTCTTTCAGCATCATTTCACTACACATCTTGCTGGCAATATCTCCACCAGGATAGCCGCCAACTCCATCACAGACAATAAAGAGCCAGCCTTTTTTTTGTGTATTATATTGTGAAAGAGGAACAGTAATATTATCTTGATTTACGGAACTTTTTAATCCCTTTTTGGATAGGTAAGAAAAATTAATTTTCATATAATTACACCTTTGTTTTATTATTATTAAAGAAACTATTCTCTAAAATAATACTTATAATTTATTATGTTTCCGAAAGTAAAATCGAATAAAATCCTGACAAGTCTTTTTAAACATCAAAGTTATAAAAATTATCCTGCTTGCAGGATTCCTACTATTACTATACCGGCAATGAAGATAATAAATGACAGGATGATCAGGATAGTTATAGGAGATAATTTTAAAACAGTACCGCAATATTTACAGCGTTTTGCACGGGAACTGATCATTTTCCCGCAGGTTCGACACCGTATGGTTTTCATATTATTTCCTTTGGATATTTTTTTCTAAAAGATAATAGATACGCAACATTCCCGAATTAATTATTTATTCTCCCAGCATTGCTTTCTTCAGTTTTGGAAGTTCGGTTTGTTCTCCCAGCCAGATAGAAAAAACTGCTTTTTTAAATTCCAGTCCCGAAATTGTTCCCTTCAATTCGTTATTCATATAAACGCTTGTACCTTCTTCCGGAACATAGATTATATCATATACATCATCTTTTTTTGCATCTTCCGTGAAGTAGGAATTAAATGTTTTAATTTCTTCCTGCAGGTCAGCTATATCGCTTTTATCGAATCCGGTATTCCAGGCATCGATAAGTTTTTCGGGAGCTACTGCTTTGTAGATAAAATGCATTTTTACAGTCATCGGTTCATCTGCTTCGATGATAGCGTTTGCATCGCTGCTTTTCTGCATCAGGTATAAAGCTCCGGCATAAACTTTGATAATCAACTTTTTCCGCAGCCCTGCTCCATTTAACAGCAGTTCATTTTCGCCTGCTTTCATCTTGTCCGGAAGTACTTTCCCACCTATTTTCAGACCCCATAAAAGAGAAGTCAAAAGAAAAACTACTACAATAGTAATTGTGATTTTTCTAATCATCTTTTTTCTCCTTGGTTAGATTTTCTAATACACAACGAAAATTGTTTTTTAC
>JAIORR010000114.1 GCA_021108055.1 Candidatus Cloacimonadota bacterium | reverse complement strand
GCGGCTAAAATAAGGATATATAAATGGAAATAAATAAAAATTACGAACCACAAAAAATAGAAAAGAAGTGGTATAAACACTGGATAATAAAAGGCTATTTCACACCCAAAATAGATAAAGATAAAAAACCGTTCACAGTTTTGATACCTCCTCCGAATGTAACGAATATTCTGCACATGGGTCATGTTCTCAATAACACACTTCAGGATGTAATGATACGTTACAAAAGAATGACAGGAATTCCCGCCTTATGGCTGCCGGGAGTTGATCATGCCGGCATCGCAACCCAGAACATGGTAGAAAAAGAACTGGCAAAAGAGGGGAAAACCAGGCATGAAAACGTATCTGGAAATGGAAGGAAGAAAAAGGCGGTTTGATAATCGAACAACTCAAGCAGCTCGGTTGTTCCTGCGATTGGACAAAACAGAGATTCACCTTAGATGAAGGACTTTCCGAAGCAGTTAAAGAAGTCTTTGTAAAATTGTATGAAAAAGGACTTATCTACAAGGGGAAACGAATCATCAACTGGTGTCCGCGTTGTCACACAGCTCTTTCCAATGATGAAGTAGAGCATGAAGATAAAGTGGGTCGCCTGTGGGATATCAAATATCCTCTTAAAGAACCTGTCATCCTGCCTGCCACGTCGAAGCTTGGCGAAGACGGGAGCGGAGCCGAAGGATCAAAAACATTAAAATTTGTGACAGTGGCAACAACTCGTCCAGAGACAATGCTGGGAGATACGGCAGTAGCTGTGAATCCCCAAGATAAACGATATAAAGACCTGATCGGGAAAACAGTAATTATTCCTTTTATCGAAAGTGAAATTCCCATCATTGCAGATGAATTTGTGGATATGGAATTTGGCAGTGGCTGCGTGAAAGTTACTCCGGCTCACGATCCCAACGATTATGAGATCGGACTTCGACATGATCTTAAGCAGATTATTGTTATCGATGAACATGGTGTGATGAATGAAAATGCCGGCAAAGAATTTACAGGTCTCGATAGATTTGAAGCACGAGAAAAGATCGTTAAAGGATTAAAGGAAAAAGGACTTCTGGGAGAGATAAAACCTCATGAACATGCAGTTGGGCAGTGTTACCGCTGCGATACAATAATCGAACCGTATCTTTCGGATCAATGGTTCGTTAAAATGAAACCTCTTGCCAAAAGAGCAATAGAAGTAGTAAAAAACGGAAAAGTAAAATTTCAACCTGCCAGATGGACAAAGGTTTATTATCACTGGATGGAGAATGTTCGCGACTGGTGCATTTCACGCCAGATCTGGTGGGGACATAGAATTCCGGTTTACTATTGTCAGAATTGCGATGAGATCGTGGTTGCCAAAAAAGAACCGACGACCTGTCCCAAATGCGGTCACAATCAATTCAAACAAGATGAAGACGTTCTGGATACCTGGTTCAGCAGTTGGCTCTGGCCCTTTTCAACTTTTGGCTGGCCTAAAGAGACTGAAGAACTTGATTATTTCTTACCTACTAATTTGCTTGTAACAGCACCGGATATCATCTATCTTTGGGTTGCCAGGATGATAATGGCTACGCTCGAATTCAAAGGTAAAATACCTTTTGATACGGTTCTTCTGCACGGTATGGTTCGTGATGAGAAAGGTATAAAAATGAGTAAATCTCTGGGTAATTCGCCTGATCCTTTGGATATAATTGAGAACGTGGGAGCCGATGCACTTCGCTTCAGCATTATCTTTGCCAGTCCTAAAGGGCAGGACAGTTATTATTCCAATTCTATCCTGGAAACAGGACGGAATTTTGCCAATAAGATCTGGAATGCCTATCGCTTCATTATGATGAACGCAGAAAAGATCGAATATCTTCCAAAAAGAGATGAACTTAAACTGGAACTTGCCGATAAATGGATATACAGCAGGTTGAACGAAATTATCGAAGAGACACGAAGGAATTATGAATCACTTCGTTTTAATGATGCTGCCAATATTCTAATGGATTTTATCTGGAAGGAATTCTGCAGTTGGTACCTGGAACTTTCCAAAGATAGGATTTATGATGAAGAAGATAAACAAGGTCAATTGACGGCAACTTTCATTCTTCTTGATATTCTACAACAATCTATGAAATTACTTCAACCGATAATGCCGTTCATTGCGGAAGAGGTATGGCAGGGAATAAAACACTATTTTCCGATGGATGAGGAAACGATAGTTCTGGCAGCTTTTCCAAAGCAGGATAAATCTTTTATAAATAGAAAGATAGATAAGGATATGAAACTTATCCAGGAAGCGATAACTGCTATCCGTAATCTGCGAAAACAGGTAAATCTGTCTCCAGGCAAAGAAGTTGCCATTTTCATCAAAGTTGCAACAGAAGATCAGATCCGGCTTTTAAAGGATTATCAAAATTATTTTGCCAAACTGGCAAAAATCGCTGAAATGGAAATTGCTGTCGATTTGCAAAAACCAAAATCCAGTATTGCTTCTGTTGTTCAAAACATCGAAATTTATCTTCCATTGGAAGGATTAATTGACATCGAGAAGGAAAAAGAGAAATTAGAAAAGCAGGTAAATAAACTTAAAGAAGAACTTAAGAAGATAGAAGGTAAACTATCCAATAATAAGTTTTTATCTAAGGCTCCGGATAATATTATAAAAAAAGAAAAGGAAAAATTTGAAGAAGTAAAAACCAAGTTAGATAAAACAAAAGAGATTCTTAAAGGCTTGAAATAAATTAACCACCAGTCTTCTCCGGCAGCTGCCGGATATGCCGGGCAAATAGAGCTCACGGAGAGCACAAAGAAAATCTATGTTTTCCATTTTTAAAAAAGGAGATTATTATGAATAAAGAGATCAAGATCGAACCGGCAGAAGCCGACGAAGTTGTAGAAGAAGTTAAAGCAGAAGAAATTCCGAATGAAAAAAAAGAGCAGGTCAAAGAAAAGATCGTTCTTGATGAGAATGACAGGAAGATGCAGTTTTATGAAAAATTACGAAAAAGGATCGTAGGCTTTGCACAGGATAAAGCAGGCAATTCGGCAGGAAAATTTACAGAATACGTTCTCACTCTACCGGATTTCTTCATCCTTTTATGCAGGCTGGCAGTAGATAAACGAATGAATTCCTCACAAAAATTAATGGTTGGAGGAATCATAGCTTATGTGATATCTCCCATCGATATCATCCCGGATTTCATTCCCGTTATCGGTTATGTTGACGATATTGTTCTGGTTGTATACGGTTTGAACATTATCCTGAATGATCTCGACAAACAGGTTCTTCTTGATAACTGGAGCGGAGAGCAGAATGTTTTGGAGCTACTGCAGAAGATCACTTTGGCAGCAGAACAATTCCTTGATAAGAATATATTGAAAAAGATCAAGATGTGGATAAGCAAGATAGTATAATGAAATTGCTGATTGCAACCCGCAATAAAGATAAGATCATAGAAATAAAAGAAATATTAAAAGACCTTGATCTGGAAATCGTTTCCGCATACGATATTCCTGGTATGCCGGATGTTATCGAAGACAGAGATACGATCGAAGGTAATGCAATAAAGAAAGCAACCGAATGTGCAGCTTTTTCTAAAATGTTAACTCTGGCAGATGACACAGGTCTTTTTGTGGATGCTCTCGACGGAAAGCCGGGAGTTTATGCTGCCCGTTTTGCCGGAGAAAATTGTACATACAAAGATAATCGGGAAAAAATGCTGAGTGAAATGAAAAATAAAAAAAATCGTTCAGCCCAGTTCAGAACGGTGGTTGCTTTTTCTTCACCGGATGGTTTGATAGGAATTGCAAAAGGAAAAGTTGACGGAAAAATTACTTTTAAAGAAATAGGAATCAGAGGATTTGGCTACGATCCAATATTCAAAGTAAATATAACCGGTAAAACTTTTGGAGAAATGACTGATATTGAAAAGCATAAGATCAGTCATCGTGGTAGAGCCTTCAGGAATATTATTTCGGTGATCGTACCGCATACCTCCGGTTTGCGAAAAGTTTCAAAGCATGAGCTTTGAGTTACATACAAAAAAGGAGATAAATTATGGTAAATCCACAGATTTTCAGGCAGTATGATATTCGTGGAGTTGTAGATAAAGACCTCACGGACGAAACGCTTTACCTTATCGGTAAAGGTTATGGAACTTATCTTCGCAGAAAGAACCTAAAAAATGCGTGTATCGGCGGAGATGCAAGATTAAGTACTCCCCGCTTCAAAGATCAGTTCATTAAAGGAATGCGGGAAACAGGTATCGATGTTATCGATGTAGGTATCATGGCAACTCCGGTCCTCTATTATTCTATCTGGAAATTAAAAACCGACGGTGGTGTGATGATCACAGCCAGCCATAATCCTGCAGAATATAACGGAATAAAGATGAACAAAGGACTTCAAAGCGTTTACGGTGAAAATATCCAGGAAATCCTGAAACTTATTCAGACGCAGGATTTCGAAACTGGTGAAGGAACACTTTCCACTAATGATGAAATGCATGAATCCTACAAGGATTATATTGTAGCCGGCATTAAACTCGATCGTCCGGTTAAAGTGGTCGTAGATGGTGGAAATGGTTCGGGCGGACCGTATCTTCCGGAAATACTCCGAAGACTCGGTTGTGAAGTTAAAGAGCTTTATTGTGAACCGGACGGCAGGTTTCCAAATCATCATCCAGATCCAACAGTAGAAAAATATATGACAGACCTGATTGCAGAGGTTAAAAATTCTGATGCTGAAGCTGGACTTGGTCTGGATGGCGATGCTGACAGGATCGGCGTAATCGATGAAAATGGTAAAATGCTTTTTGGTGATCAGATTTTGAATATCATCGCCCGTGATTTTCTGAAAAATAATCCCGGCGAAAAGGTGATTGCAGATGTGAAATCTTCTATAAACTTTTTCGATGATATAAAAAAACAAGGCGGCATTCCCATAATGTTCAAAACAGGACATGCGAATATCAAAAGCAAAATGCAGGCAGAGAACATAAAAGTAAGTGGAGAAATGAGCGGTCATATCTTCCTTAAAGACAGATACCTTGGTTTTGATGATGCTATCTATGTTTGTGCAAGATTCGTAGAAATTATGAGTAAGACAGATAAGCCGGTAAGCCGATTCCTGGAAGATCAACCTAAAATGTTCAATACACCGGAACTTCATATCCAGAGCACAGATGACGACAAATTCAACATCGTGGCAAAAGTTCGTGATTCATTTGTAAAAGAAGGTTACGAGATTAATGATACGGATGGTATGAGAATAACATTTAAAGACGGTTGGGGATTGTGCAGAGCTTCCAACACAACACCGGTGCTCGTTCTTCGTTTTGAAGCTATTACAGAAGAAAGATTACACGAAATTCAAAAATTAGTGGAAGACAGAATAAAAGAATTGAGTTAGAAAATTATATCTTTAAGGCAAGTTGATCAAACTTGCCTTTTTTATTGTGAGTGAATATTTGACGCAAATTATTATGGAAAATGATTTCTTAAAAAGCTCTTCAAATGTTTCATCCAGATTCTATGATTGGGAGTTCGACCTGATCTGTTCCGAACAGAAAAAAGATGTGAATATGTGGCTGAATCTGGCAGAAATGTTTGACGACCCGATCCTGGAATTGTGCTGCGGCTCCGGCAGGATCACTATTCCTCTATCAGAAAAAGGATTTAAAATAACAGCATTGGATAACTCTGCCGAAATGCTTCAGTTACTCAAAGAAAAGACTAATGAAAACATCGAAATAATTGAATCCGATATGACTTCTTTTCATCTCGAAAAGAAATATCGTTTTGCATTTATAAGCTACTCTTCATTTCAACAGCTTCTTTCAAAAAAAGAGCAGATCAAGTGTTTGAAAAATATTCATAAGCATTTAAAAAATGGGGGAGTGCTGGGTATAGATATCAATCCCTGCATCTGCGAAGAACCCGATGTTTTAACGAAAACACACCTTTATACTGCCTGGTTTCCACCGAATAATTCTACCGTTTCAATGTTCACTTCCCATAAAATTGACAGAAAAAACGGAATCAAGCATTGGCAGGATACATACGTCGAGATCGATAAAAAAGGAAATGAAACCGTTTATCAAAACCATGTATCTCTTAAAGAATGCAATCATAATTATATGATAAATATCTTAGAAGAATGTGGTTTTACTATTATTGATATTTTCGGTGATTTTAAGGAAGGTCAGGTAACAAAAAATTCTAATAATATTATATATCTTTCAGGAAAAAAACTGATCTGAATTTCATATTTCTTGACATCATATCTCAATATCCGTTTAAAGAATTCAGGAAAAATTAATTAGTCCGGAAGCAATAAAGGAGAATATATCTTGGAAAGAATTCTGGTAACAAGTGCACTTACATATGCAAACGGTCCACTTCATATCGGTCATGTAGCAGGATCATATTTAAATGCAGATATTTTTGTGCGCTATTGCAAATTAAAAGGAAAAGATGTGATCTACATCGGTGGTACCGATGACCACGGAGCACCAATATCTATAAAAGCAGAGGAAGAGGGAATATCACCACAAGAACTGGTTGCCCGATATAATAAAAGCATGAAAGAAGACCTGAAAAAGCTGAGTATAGAACTCGACAACTTTTCCAGCACTTCTACTTCAGAGCATAATAAGTTATCTCAGGATTTTTTTCTGAATCTGATGGATGCAGGATATATTAATCAAAAAACATCTAAGCAGTTCTATGATAAAAAGCACAAACGTTTTCTTCCAGACCGTTATATAGAAGGTATCTGTCCATATTGCAAATCCCCAGAAGCACGTGGAGATCAATGTGATAGCTGCGGAAAACTGATCGATGCTGTAAACCTGATTGAACCCAGAAGTAAGATTTCCGGGGAAACACCGGTAATTAAAGAAACTACTCACTGGTATCTTAACCTTCCAAAATTCGAACCTGAGCTTCGCAAATGGCTGGAAACAAAAAAATACTGGAAAGATAATGTTCGCAATTTCATTCTAAGCTGGCTTGATGAAGGTCTTATAGAAAGAGCTATCACGCGGGATATTGACTGGGGAGTTCCCGTGCCGCTGGAGAATGCAAAAGGAAAAGTTCTTTATGTATGGTTCGATGCTCCGATTGGTTATATATCTTCTACAAAGGAATGGGCAAAAAGACAGGGAAAACCTGATCTCTGGAAAGAATACTGGTTAAACCCGGAAACAAAACTTATTCATTTTTTAGGAAAAGATAATATTCCCTTCCACACCATAATCTGGCCCGCAGTGCTTTCCAAACAGAAAGATAAATATGTTCTTCCGTATGACGTTCCTGCCAACGAATTCTTGAACCTCGAAGGACAGAAGATGAGCACCAGTCGTAGCTGGACAGTATGGGTAGAAGATTACCTGAAATACTTTGAAGGAGAGCTTCTGCGGTATGTTCTGGCAGCCAACGCACCGGAAACCAAAGACAGTGATTTCACCTGGAAAGATTTTCAGAATAAGATAAACAATGATCTGAACAACGTTCTGGGAAATCTTGCGAACAGGACTTTTATCTTTGCTAAAAAGTATTTTGATGGAAAAATAGAAGAAGAACTTGAACTTTCAGAATCATCTCAAATGGCATTAAGAATTTGTAAAGATACCCTGAGTGATGTTGAAAACAGCTTTAATACCTACCAGGTTAGAAAAGCAGTGAAATCCATCATCGACATTGCAAGATCGGGTAATAAATATTTTGACGAAACCAAGCCCTGGAAAGAGATCAAAACGAATAAACAAAAAGCTAACGAAACTTTATATGTTTGTGCTGAACTATTAAACGCTATTTCAATTGCTCTTTATCCAATACTTCCCGATAAAATGCTCGAGTTGAGAAAAATGATGAATTTATCTGGAAAGTTTTGTTGGAAGGACATCTGGGATTTGCAGCGAAGATTCATTATTGGAGAAGTATCACCTTTATTCAAGAAGATCGAAGATGCAGAAATAGAAAAACAACTTGAATTGCTGAAAGCAACGCGGAAAGGCAAGGAAAAAATGGAACATAAATCTGAAATAACTTTTGATGATTTTGAAAAACTGGAAATGAGGATCGGAAAAATACTCGAAGCAGAAAATATTCCCAAATCTAAGAAACTACTTAAACTTAAAGTTGACATCGGTGGGGAAGAGCGAAGCGTGGTTGCCGGAATTTCCGAATCTTATGAACCGAAAGAATTGATCGGGAAGAAAGTGGCGATGCTCATCAACCTGAACCCGCGAAAAGTGATGGGAGTAGAATCGCAAGCAATGATACTGGCAGCAGAAGATGAAGGGGAACTTGTTATTCTGGTTCCGGAAAAGGATATAAAAGAAGGAAGTGAAATATCTTAACAGATAATAAAAATTCCAGGGGAACAGTATTCCAGACAAAGAAAAAAGGACTTATTGAAATAATCATCCTGGTTATTATTTCTATCTTAACATTAATTCTGGCTAAAATTCTTAATATTTTCGGTGTTATTTACAGCCTGCATATTCTTTTTCTCGGTGAGATCTGCATAATGCTTTCTTTCATTGCTGTTGGACTGATAATTTTTACTATGCGAAGAAAGATAGAACATTATCGTATTATCGAAGAATGGAAAATTATTGAAACTGAACTTCGTGAAAGTGAGAAAAGATTCAGTAACCTTTTTGAAGAAGTTCCCACCATTGCTGTATATGGCTTTGATCCTGACAGAAAAATCATCTTCTGGAATAAAGCCAGCGAAATACTTTATGGCTTTTCAAAAGAAGAAGCTCTTGGGAAAAAAGTTGAAGACTTGATAATTCTTCCTGAAATGAGAATGGAAATCATCGAAAAGATCGAGAAATGGGTGAACGAAGGTGTGCAGATATTCTCGGGTGAAATGGAATTAATGAAAAAAGACAGATCACTTATCACAGTTCTTTCTAGCTATGTAATGCTGAAAAACGGATATGACAGAATCGAATTATACTCTCTTAATATTGATTTTACTAAACGAAAAAGTACGGAACAAGAACTTCTGAGATCTTATAAAAGATTAAAAAAACTTTCCAGAACAGATTCATTAACCCAACTATCAAACAGACGGAATATTTTAGAAAAAATATATTATGAACAGGTAAAATTCGGGAGATCAAAAGAATCCTTTGCACTTGTTCTGGGAGATCTGGATAATTTCAAAACTGTAAATGACAGGTTCGGCCACGACTGTGGTGATTTTGTATTGAAATATGTTGCTAACCTGATGCTTACCTCAGTAAGAAAACAGGATGTCGTCTCGCGTTATGGAGGTGATGAATTCCTCTTACTGCTTCCTCAGACAAGTCCGGAAGGAGCAAAACACATAGCCGAAAAAATAAGAAATGAAATATCTACTTTTGTAATAACTTACAAAGATAAGGAAATATCCATCACAGTTACTTTCGGGATTGGAATTTATGATAAACAGATGAGTATCGGTGAACTCATAAAAAAAACAGACAATGCTCTTTATGAAGGAAAATTAAAAGGAAAGAACGTTATCGTTATGGCAAAAGAGAAGCCCTCAGAATAATTGGTTTTTTTTGGGAAGTTGTATAATAACTTGATTGTTATAGAATTATCCTTTGTATTATTTTAGATTCTTCCGGATAAGAGAGATCGTGAAATGAAAAAAAATATTATTGAGAATTATGAAGATGTTTTCCAGAACTCAATCGATGCTCAGTTCATTATAGATACAGATACTGGAAAGATAATCAAAGTTAATAACGCTGTGGTTAGAATATTTGGTTATAAGAAGGAAGATATCATCAATAAAGGATTTTCCGAATTGTTCCCAGAACAGAAATTAAAGTCTCGGAAAGCACTTCTCGATAATTTCAATATTCATGATGGAGTGCTGGTTCAGGAATTCCTTAATGCAAAAGGTGAAATTCTTCATATGGAAATGATACTCACCATTATTTCATGGAAAGAAAATATGGCTATCCTCACTTCAATGCGGGATGTCTCAATGCGTGTAGAAGCAGAAAAAGAATTAAAGAAAACTTATGAGAAATTGGAAACTCTTTCCCGCATAGATCCTCTTACAAATCTCCTGAATCGCAGAGCAATGGTGGAAGCAATTGAAAATGAGATTATTCGTTTTGAGCGTAGCAAAGAACCTTTTGTGCTGATTATCTGCGATATTGATGATTATAAGAAGATCAATGATACTTATGGTCATGATGCCGGAGATTTCATTCTGGTTTCAATTGCAGATTTAATGCGTTCTTCAATCAGGAAACAAGACGTTATTAGTAGGTGGGGCGGAGATGAGTTCCTGCTGCTACTTCCTCAAACCGATGCGAATGGCGGGAAACACCTAGCCGAGAACTTAAGAGAAAAAATAGCTTCAACAACGTTCAAATTCAGTGGAAATGATATTCTTCTTACGATGACCTTTGGGATTTCTGAATTCAGGGAAGAGCTTGGCTTTGGAAAATGTATGAAGCAAGCTGACAATGCATTGTACAAAGGTAAGAAAGACGGCAAAAATAAAGTAATTGTTTTGAATTAACAGATTGGATCGAAGAAAATAACTATGATAAAACTGAAAAGAGAATTAGGACTTTTGGATGTATTCTGCATTGCATCCGGTGCAATGATAAGTTCGGGTCTGTTCATTCTGCCCGGACTTGCCTATTTCAAATCAGGTCCGGCGATCGTGGTTGCCTATCTGCTGGCAGGAATTCTGGTATTACCCAGTATGCTCAGTAAAGCTGAGTTGGCTACTGCAATGCCAAAATCGGGAGGAGCTTATTTCTTTATTAACCGCAGTATGGGAGCAGGTTTTGGAACTCTCGCCGGTATTTCCGCCTGGTTTTCTTTAGCTTTTAAAAGTGCCTTTGCCTTAGTTGGAATAGGAGCTTTTGCTTCTCTCATCTTTCCGGATGTCTCGATCTTCCAGATAAAATTAATTGCCGCTGTTTTTTGTATTTTATTTACAATAATAAACCTGATCGGAACTAAACATACCGGACGTTTGCAAATAATAATGGTGCTGGTTTTATTAGCGATATTGGTTTTATATGTATTCAGGGGAATTCCAAAAGTAGATAATCATAATTTCGATGTGTTTATGAAAGGAAACTTGAAAACTCTATTCATGACGGCAGGAATGATATTTATATCTTATGGTGGTTTAACAAAAGTAGCAAGTGTAGCCGAAGAAGTAAAAAATCCCTCTCGTAATTTGCCGCTTGGTATGATATCATCATTCTGCATCGTTACATTATTCTATGTGCTGGTAGTTTTTGTTACAGTAGGAGTTCTGGGTGATGGGCTTTTATTACCTGGTTCCAAACAATACACGCTTACGCCGATAAGTGATGGAGCGGGTGTGATAATGGGAAGCACGGGAATCATTATTCTTTCTCTGGCAGCACTCTTATCTTTCTTTTCCACTGCCAATGCAGGTATTTTAGCAGCTTCACGTAATCCCCTGGCAATGAGCAAAGATCAGCTTCTTCCTTCCTTCTTTGGCAAAATAGGAAAAAAACATAATACTCCTCACAATTCGATCATTTTCACCAGTCTATTTATGGTCGCGGTCATTTTCCTGCCTATTGAAACTCTGATTAAAACAGCTTCTACAATGAAGATCCTGCTTTTTATGTTCGTAAATATTTCTGTTATCATCATGCGTGAAAGCGGCATCCAGAATTATCGCCCGAAATTTAAAACACCTTTTTATCCATGGGGGCAGATATTTGCAGTTGTAGCCTATATTTTCCTGATTGTAGAAATGGGAACGGGACCATTACTGATAACCGGAGTTTTCATCTTTCTTGGTATCCTCTGGTACTGGTTTTATGGACGCATTCGTTCAAATAAAGAATCTGCGCTATTGCACATTGTTCAAAAGGTAAAAGCAAAGGAGCTGCCAACAACATTTCTGGAAAAAGAACTGAAAGAGATTATTCGCGAACGGGATAGCATTCAGAAAGACCGCTTTGATAGTTTAATAGAAAATTCTGTTGTGCTGGATATCGAAAAGTCAGTTACTAAGGAAGATCTCTTCGATATAATTTCAGAAAAAGTGAGCACGTCCATTAATAAGAATAATAAATATTTCTTCAATAAATTAGTGGAAAGAGAAATGGAAAGCTCCACCGTTCTAACGGAGAATCTGGCAATTCCTCATATCATCATCGAAGGTGAAAAAAAATTCAATATCCTGCTGGCAAGATGCAAAGAAGGTATTTATTTCTCTGAAGATGCTCCAAATATCCAGATCGTATTCGTTATTTATGGTACTAAAGATGAACGGAATTTCCACCTGCAGGCACTGGCTGCAATTGCCCAGATAGTACAGGATTCTAATTTCGAAAAGAAATGGCTTGCTGCCAAAAACGAAGAAGCACTCAGAGATATTGTGCTGCTGGGCGAAAGAAGAAGGAAATAATTGAGGAATAGAACACGGATTACGTTGGTTGAACTGATAGATGCGGATAAAACTTATTATTTTGATTTAATTATAACAAGATAATATCTGTGCTCATCTGTAATATCCGTGTCATCTGTGTTCCATAAAAAAATGAAAGTATTTATAGAAACATACGGCTGTCAGATGAACGTGGCAGACAGTGAACTGGTAGCTTCTATCCTGGGACAAAACGATTTTATCATCGTTGGTAATATCGATGATGCAGATATCATTATTTTTAACACCTGCTCTGTTCGTCAACATGCCGAAGATAGAGTTATGGGACGCATCAGCAACGAGGTATCCCGCAAGAGTTCAAATAAACAATTGAAGATCGGTGTTATCGGCTGTATGGCTCAAAGGCTGGGAAATAAGCTTCAAAAACAGAATGAAAAAATAGATTTTGTGGTAGGAACAGATCAATATAACAAATTACCTGAGATCATAATGAACCTCTTTGAAAATCCAGGTTTCATGACTGATACTATTATTAATAACGAAGAAATCTATAAAGATATCTATCCGATTCATACAGGCAAATTAAATGCCTTCGTTACAATTATGCGGGGGTGTAATAATTTCTGTTCATACTGCATTGTTCCTTATGTGCGGGGAAGAGAACGCAGCCGTGATGTAGAAGATATAATTAATGATGTTCATAAAACAGGAAAGCAGGGTTTCAAAGATGTTACTCTGCTGGGGCAGAATGTGAATTCCTACAATTATAAAGGTATCGATTTTGCAGAACTATTGCGAAGAGTGAATAAAATTGAAACAATCAATCGTATCCGGTTTATTACTTCCCATCCCAAAGATCTTTCCGACGAAGTGATAGAAGTTATGGCGAATTCCGAAAAAATATGTGAGCATCTGCATCTGGCAATGCAATCCGGTGATGATGCAATTCTTAACCGTATGAATAGAGGATACACAGCAGAGTATTATTACGATATTGTTCAAAAACTTCGTAAAGCAATGCCGGATATTGCCATAACCACCGATGTCATCGCCGGCTTCTCGGGAGAAACACAGGAACAATTCCGCCGCACTTATGATCTGATGAAGAAAATAGAATTCGATTATGCATTTACTTTTAAATATTCACCACG
>JAIORR010000061.1 GCA_021108055.1 Candidatus Cloacimonadota bacterium | reverse complement strand
CAATCTTAAACAATTGAAAAAGGCAAATAAATATACTTTTCTTTCAAAAGGTGCATTCTTACCTATAATTTCCGAGACATTAACAAAAGTTAGCACTCTAAGATTTAGTTTGACAAGTTTCCAAAAGCAATTAAATTGTCCTTGTATTAGCAGTCGGTATTTTTGAGTGCTAAAGGAAAGGTGGAGATTAATGAAAAAAAATGAGATGCGGCAGGAAAAGGTTTTAGTATATCTGGTAGAAGAATATATCCATTCAAAGGAACCTGTTTCTTCAAAATTGATATGTGAAAAATACATTAAGGACGCAAGTCCTGCAACTATCAGGATCGATCTGAATAAGATGGAGAAGAACGGATTGATCTATCAACCTCACACTTCGGCAGGCAGGATTCCCAGCATTCAGGGTTATAGAAAATACATTGAAATGATCTCGCCTTCGATTGAAAAGACAGTTTATGAAAAATCAGAAATCCTTAGAGAAATACTGGTAAAACATTATAAAAACACACCTCTTTCTCTTCATTATATTATGCAGCTTCTAGCTCGGGAAACAGATCAGTTGAGTTTTGTAGCCGAACCGGAAGTTTCCAACGGATATTTGGAAAAACTTGATGTTTTCAAAATATCACAGGACAAACTTCTCTTTGTAGTAAGCCTGGATTCCGGACTGGATAAAACAGTAATCCTGAAATGCGATCACAGCATAACGGAGCAACAGTTGAAGGCTATTGTGCGATATGCAAATGATGAATTCGTGGGTCATCGCATCTATGATATTCAGAATAGATATCTGGAAGAAACATCCGATAAAATATCGGAAGAAAATAAACTTCTCAAACTTTTTCTGGAAGAGCTTCAGAATGCATTTACAGAGATAAGCAGTTACTTTATTCATTTCGATGGAAATATAAGTTTCCTCGAACAACCGGAGTTCAACGATAAAAGTTCAATCCTGACCTTTCTGGGATTTATTCAAAGGCAGGATCATCTGATCAATCTGATGCAGAAATACGAAAGAGAGAAATCATGGACAATATTGATGGGTGAAGACCTCGGACAACCTGAGCTAATGAATTATGCATTGATCTTTTCCAGATATGAAATATTTGGTATTCCCGGATATCTTGGAGTTCTTGGTCCCATCAGGATGGATTATAAAAAAAATATTCCGATCATAAAGAACATTGCCGGAATCATTACGGATACAACTAAGAAAGGGATGGTGGTACCAAAAAATGACTGATATAAAAAAAAATGAAAATATAACCGAAGAAAAAAAGAGTGTGAAAAAGAAAAAACTTACTTTGAATGAAAAATACGAGCAACTTCAAAAAGAATATGCTGAATTAAAAGACAAAAGAATTCGTGTAATTGCGGAATTTGAAAATTTCAGAAAACGCTCATTCGTAGAAAAAGTTAATTGGATCAAAAACGCCAATGAAAGGATCGTTTTGGATGTCTGTGATGTTCTGGATAATTTTGAGCGTGCTCTTCATCCGGAAGTAGAAAAAAATCGAAAAACCTTTGAAAAAGGTATCGAACTCATCTTCCAGCAGATAGAAAGTCTTCTTAAAAAAGAAGGTGTGCAGAAGATCGAAGCTTTGGAAAAGGAATTTGATCCCAATTTCCACGAAGCACTGGCGCATATACCTTCTGAATTGGAAGAAAACAAAATAACCGCTGTTATCCAGAATGGTTATACGATGAATGAAAAAGTTATCAGACCTGTAAGGGTAGCAGTTTCAAATGGTGAAAAACCAAAGAAAATAAAAAAATAAAAATATCTCGGAGGTAAAAAATGGGAAAAATAATAGGAATCGATCTGGGAACTACAAATTCCTGCGTAGCAGTAATGGAAGGCGGGAAACCGGTAGTTATCCAAAATGCGGAAGGAAATCGAACTACTCCATCCGTCGTTGCATTTACAAAAGATAAGCAGAGACTGGTTGGACAGCTTGCCAAACGACAGGCTGTAACAAATCCGAAAAACACGGTATCTTCTATCAAAAGGTTCATGGGGCGCCAACTCAACGAAGTGGGTTCTGAAATCAAAAATGTTAACTACCAGATAAAAGGTGGAAAATCCAGTGAAGCAACTGTTCATATTGATGTCGAGAACAAAGATTTCACACCACAGGAAATATCTGCAATGGTTCTAACCAAAATGAAAGAGACTGCAGAAGCTCACCTTGGTCAGAAAATTACAGAAGCAGTTATCACGATCCCCGCATATTTTAATGATGCTCAAAGACAGGCTACAAAAGATGCCGGAAAAATTGCAGGATTAGATGTGAAAAGAATAATCAATGAACCAACCGCTGCGGCTCTGGCTTATGGACTGGAAAGCAAAAAAGAAGAGAAAGTGGCAGTATATGACCTTGGTGGCGGAACTTTCGATATCTCTATCCTGGAAGTTGCAGAAGGTGTAGTAGAAGTTCTTTCCACAAACGGTGACACGCATCTCGGTGGAGATGACTTCGATAAAAAAGTAATGGATTGGATATTAGAAGAATTTAAAAAACAGGAAGGAGTTGATATCTCTAATGATGCTATGGCAATGCAAAGAATAAAAGAAGCTGCCGAAAAAGCAAAGATAGAACTTTCCGGTACTCAAACCACAAACATCAATCTTCCCTTCATCACTGCCGATGCTTCCGGTCCGAAACACCTGAACCTCGATCTCTCACGTTCTTTATTCAACAGAATGACAAGCGATCTGGTAGTTCGTTCGATCGAACCATGTAAACTTGCTCTGAAAGATGCAAAACTCAGTCCCAAAGACATCGATGAAATTCTGCTGGTCGGCGGAAGTACAAGAATTCCCGAAGTTGTGGAAGCTGTAGAAAAATTCTTTGGTAAAAAACCAAACAAAGGTGTAAATCCCGATGAAGTAGTTGCTGTTGGTGCTGCAATCCAGGGCGGCATTCTTGCCGGAGATGAAAATCTTAATGATATTCTTCTTCTCGATGTAACTCCTCTATCTCTGGGAATCGAAACTCTGGGTGGTGTGATGACAACACTCATCGAAAGAAACACGACTATTCCAACCAAAAAAAGTCAGGTTTTCTCTACGGCAGCCGATAATCAACCCGCTGTTTCTATCGTTGTACTTCAGGGTGAACGTTCGATGGCAGCAGATAATCGCCGGCTTGGAAACTTTGAACTTACCGGTATCCCGGCTGCTCCACGTGGTATGCCGCAAATAGAAGTTACATTCGATATCGACGCAAATGGAATCCTGCATGTTCATGCAAAAGATAAAGGAACCGGAAAAGAACAATCAATAAAAATTGAAAGAACCGGAACCCTGGATGAAGCGGAAATCGACAGAATGGTGAAAGATGCAGAAGCACATGTAGAAGATGATAAAAAGCAAAAAGAAGGCATACAAGCCCGCAACGAACTGGATACTTTGATATTCTCTACGGAAAAAAGTCTGGAAGAGCATGGCGATAAACTCTCCGATGATGAAAAGAAAACAGTCGAAGAAGCTGTCAAAGATGCAAAAGCAAAAATGGAAGAGCTGAATAAAAAATCCGGCTCTAAAGAAGAATATGAAGCTGTGCGCGATGAACTTGCCAAAAAAGCTCAGAAAATAGGTGAGATCATCTATGCGGAAATGCAGAAACAACAGGCTGCTCAAGGTGGAGGAGCAGGACCGGACATGAAAGATGCCGGATTCGATCCGGGCAAAATGGGTGGTCAACAGCAACAAACTCCTCCAGAAGAAGAACCTAAAAAAGATGGTCCCGTCGATGCTGATTTCGAAGTGGTAGATGAGGATAAATAAAAAATTAGTAAAACAATTGAAAGGGTTTTGCAGGAAGAAATAAACTTGTAAACCCTTTCATTATCTTTATTTAAAGGAAAATAATGGCAAAAAGAGATTATTACGAAGTTCTGGGAGTTCAGAAAAACGCTGCTGATTCCGAAATAAAAAAGTCTTATCGTAAACTGGCAATGAAGTTTCATCCTGATAAAAACAAAGACGATAAAGCAGCCGAAGAAAAATTCAAAGAAGCTTCGGAAGCTTACGAAGTTCTCATCGATGCAGATAAACGAAGGAAGTATGATCAATTCGGTCATGCCGGTTTGGAAGGTGCCTTTGGCGGTCATGGATTCACATGGGATACTTTCACACATGCCAATGATTTTTCCGATATTTTTGGCAGTGGTGGACTGGGAAGCATTTTCGAAAATCTTTTCGGTGGAGGTTTTGGTGGTTTTGGCAGAAGCTCTCAACCCAGTAATCGCGGAGAAGACTTGCAGATAGCTCTGTCACTTTCGCTGGAAGATATTGCAAAAGGCATTGATAAAAAGATAAAGATAAGCGTGAAAGATGCCTGCGATAAATGTAATGGTTCCGGTTCGGCAGATGGAAAGGTTCAAACCTGCAACCAGTGTCACGGTTCGGGACAGGTAAGGCAGTTAACCCGCTCTCTTTTTGGTCAGATGCAAACTATTGTAACCTGTCCTTCCTGTAATGGAGAAGGAAAGATCATTAAGAACAGGTGTCCAAAATGCGGTGGTGACGGCAGGATATCAAAAACAAAAATGATCAGTATCAATATACCTGCCGGTGTCTCCGAAGGACAGTATATCCGTCTTCGAGGACAGGGAAACATTGGTAAACGCAACGGCACCAAGGGTGACATTCTTGTTCTTATCCACGAAAAGGAACACAGTATTTTTGAAAGACAGGATGCAGATCTTATCTGTGAATTCCCGATCAGTTTCTCTCAAGCTGCTCTCGGTTCGGAAATTCTGTGTCCAACGCTTTCCGGAAAAGTTAAAATAAAAATTCCTGCCGGTACTCAATCGGGAAAAGTTTTCCGTTTGCGTTCGCAAGGTTTGCCTCATGTGAATAGCGTTTATCACGGAGATCTGTATGTGAAAGTATTAGTAATAACTCCCACAAGATTAAATTCCACAGAAAAAGAATTGTTTAAGGAATTAGGTAAATTCGATTCAGAAAAAAAACTACAGCCCGGGAAAGGGTTTTTCAGCAAATTCAAAGAGTTTTTTGTTTAGATAGATTAATCAGTGAATAACACTGAAATACACTGAAAAAGAAAATATTTATTTGTGTTCCTCGTTATGTTCCATCGAAGTAAAGTTAAGTTGGATGTTGGATTTCATTATCAATGATGATATAAAATATTGGATGGGTAAGATAGGCTGGAGAGCTGAGGGAGCTTTCTAATATTCAAGAAAATTTCAATCCTGCTTATGTAACAACTATCCGGATAAAAAAGGTCAGCATGCCTTAACTTCTTTTGTCATAAGTAAATACTTATGTAACTGTTATGTAACAGGGGGAGGGATAAGTGAAAAGTCGGGAAAAGCTGGAAAAAAAGTTGGGAATAAACGAGATTAATATTTTGGATAAAATTAAGCCTAAATATATTACTATTAAAGAACTGACACAAAAGTTAAGTGAAAGTGACACAGCAATAGAAAATAATGAAAGACTAAAAAGATAATATATTTTAATTCAAGGAGTTCCTATGCCCTGTTTCTATACTCCAAATCTAAAAAAAGAAGATAAAAAAATAATCATTTCCGGAGATGAATTTCACCATATTATCCATGTTTTCCGGAAATCACAAAACGATGAAATTCTTTTGACAAACGGCTCAGGCTTAATGGCGGAAGCAAAAATACATTCCATAACCAAAAGGAATTTAACTGTTTCCATCCTCTCTATAAAAGAACAAAATCAATCTGATCTCAAGATTGCCGTTGCCTTCTCTCTTTTAAGAAACAAGCATGATCACCTGATCATTGAAAAGCTGACCGAACTCGGAGTAAAAGAATTCTTCCCGATCATCACCGAACATTCTGTAAGAAAACCCGCAAAAAACACAGTTGAAAAATTCAAGAAAACCGCAATATCTGCCATTAAACAATGCGACAATGTGTTCCTACCCAAAATCCACCAGGTACTTTCTTTAAAGACTTTTCTTAATTCCAAAAAATATTATCAGCCCGTAGTTGCTTTGGAAACCGGCAATCACAAAACCATAAATGTCCTTTTGGAAGAAGTTAAAAAACCAATATGTATAATTATCGGTCCCGAGGGTGGATTTGATAAAAAAGAGATCGACTTATTCAAAGAGAAAGAGATACTTTCATTTTCCCTGGGAAATCATATATTACGTGCAGAAACGGCTGCAATAGCAGCAGCATCACAGCTTTTGGGATATTACCTGGAAAAGGATGCGGATTATTATTGATCATGAAAGACATATTAAAAACAATTGCTGAAACGATAAAAGGAACACAATTCCGGAACCGAACCTATGCTGTTGGCGGATTCGTTCGTGACCATGTGATGGGTAAAACCAGCAGCGACCTCGATATTGTAGTGGAACTCGATAATGGTGGAATGGAATTGGCGGAATTTCTTTATGAAAGAGGTATTTCTTCCCGACCTGTGATATTTAAAAACTTTGGAACGGCATTCGTTCTGATAGAAAACCGGAAGATCGAATTCGTAATGACCCGCAAAGAATCTTATAGAGATAAGAACCGCAAACCGGAAGTGGAAGCCGGAAGTCTGAAGGAAGATGTTTTTCGCCGTGATTTCACCATAAACTCGCTTGTTATGAACGTCGGCACAGGAGAAATTGCCGATATAACAGGATTTGGGATTTCAGATATAAAGAACAAAAACATCCGTTCCACATCGAACCCGGAAATAATTTTCAGTGAAGACCCGCTGCGAATGCTTCGTGCTGTTCGCTTTGCCGTTCAACTGGATTTTAAAATTGAAACTAAAACCGAAAAAGGGATACGGGATAATCATGATAAACTGAATTTTATTTCGTGGGAAAGAAGAAGAGATGAATTTATAAAAATTATCACTTTGCCCAAACCGAGAAAAGGGTTAAAAATGCTCATCAGTTTCGGCTTGATGAAAAACCTTATCCCTGAACTTCTCGAACTGGAAGATGTTACACAAAACAAATATCACGATGACGACGTGTGGGAACATACTCTAAAGACTCTTCACAATTCCGGAAAAGACCTTGTTGTAAGGCTTGCCGCTCTTCTTCATGATATTGCAAAACCACAGACAAGATCATCCGATGAGAACGGTGTTCATTTTTATCGTCACGAAAGCATTGGTGCGGAATTATCAAAAAAGATACTTTCCCGCCTGAAATTCCCGGCAAAAATCAGCAGTCAGGTTGCCTGTATAATACGCAATCATGTCCGGTTGAAACAATTTGGAGATGATCTGAAAGATATGTCTGACAAAGCCGTCAGAAGATTGGTAATGGATATGGGAGATGATCTCGAATCTTTCCTGCAGCTTGTTCATGCCGACAACATTTCTCATGCTCCAGGTCATTGTCTTCATAACCAGGGTTATAATCTAAGAAAGCGAATTGCTCTTGTTCCCAAAAAAATTATTGAAAAAAAGTTGCCAGTTTCGGGAAAAGATATTATGTTACATTTTGGATTAGACGAAGGAAAGAAGATTGGGATTCTGATGAATCGGGTGAAAGAAATCTGGCTGGAATATCCGGATTGGTCAAAAGAAAAAATATTAAATTCAATAAAACCTGAGGAGGAAAAATGGTAGAAAGCAAAATTACTCAAAAGGTAAAAGAAGGCGTTGTAAAAGCTTATCATGCAGGAGAAGACGTTGTAAATGCTATTGGCAATGTTACAAAGGAAGTAGTTAAAACTGCCAAAGATGAAGACCTGAATACAAAAGAGAAAGTGCAGACACTGGCAAAAGAAGCTCTGGAGGGTGCAAAAGAAGGCTATGAAAAATTCAGACCACCAACAGAAGATTTCGTAAAAAAAGCATCTAAAAGCATTGTTGAAGCAATAAAAGTGAATGCTCCCAAAGTTGCAAGTTTCTCAAAAGACGTTTTCGACGGATTGGTTGATGGTGCCAAAGAAGTTATCGACGAAAGTAAGAAAAAGGAAGAAGAAGAAAAGAAAGAATAAGGAATGTTCCCGGTACATCTAAAAACCTTGAGAAAGTAGAGCAAGTTGTTAGCTTGCTTTTCTACATAGTTTAATTATGTAACTTTTTATTCTACTTTTTCAAGGTTCTGTTTTATGAATTAATTCCTGCTTTCACGGAGATGACAATCTTGCCCGAGTTATCTGGAGAAGAGCAAAACAGGCAGGTCGATAATCTGCCACTACTAATGTATCCGTAGGAACGGAAGATATCTCGTTCCAATTCAGAATATTGAAACGAGATAATCTTCACTTAATGAATCGGAGAAATATTTTATTTCACCTGTTCCACAGCCCACTGAATTGCATCTTGCAGCATTTCATCCGGTGGAGTATCTATAAATCCCTGTTCCATGACCACCTTAGTCATACCTCTGGAATAATCGATATCGGCTTTTGCTTTTTGGAATGCTTCATCCCAGCTCATTTCAATTCTGGCAACTCCATCTTTTATTGCCTGCATTGCCACATCGGCAGCTTCCACGGCAAATACTCCGGCTTCATCCATTTTGGGAACGATATTATCAGGATCGATCCCGCGTTTTTCTGCATATTTTGCAAGTGAATGAGCAGCAGCAATAGCCATATTATCTGTAACTTTTTTTGCTCTAACCATCAAAGCACCTTTCAGGATTCCCGGGAATCCGAGCGAGTTATTAACCTGGTTCGGGAAATCCCCGCGACCTGTTGCACAAATATAAGCACCTGCTTCTTTGGCTGCATAAGGATATATTTCGGGAATCGGATTAGCACAGGTAAAGACGATTGCTTTATCTGCCATAGTTTTTATCCATTCCGGTTTTACTGTATCGGGACCTGGTTTGGAAAGTGCTATCATCACATCTGCACCTTTGCAGGCTTCTGCAAAATCTTTTATCATTTCAGGATTTGTCTTTTGACAAAGTTCCCACTTGCGATAGAATCTTGGATCTGCCTTGATGTCTTCCCTGTTTTTATGTAAACCGCCTTTGGAATCGAAAAGATACATTTTTTCCGGATCGCCTCCGGCTGTAATGATGATCCGGGCAATAGTTGTGTTGGAGGCTCCTGCACCAAGCATTGCTATTTTCACATCTCCGATCTTTTTATCTGCCAATTTCAGAGCATTGATCAATCCTGCCAAAGTTACACACGCTGTTCCCTGGGCATCATCGTGCCACACTGGAATACCGCATTCTTCTCGAAGTGTATCGAGAACTTTATAACAGTTCGGCTGGGAAATATCTTCCAGATTAATTGCACCAAAACTGTGTTGACACATTTTCACGAAATCGATGATCTTCTGTGGATCGTTCTTTCCGTTCTCGTCTTTGCTATCCACACACAAAGCTACAGCATCCACACCACCGAGGTATTTCATCAGGAAGGCTTTTCCTTCCATCACTCCCAGTCCGCCCGGAGGAGTGCAATCTCCATCTCCGAGAACGCGTGTGGAATCGCTGACCACTGCTACGAAATTACCCCTGTTTGAAAGTTCAAAACTGGTATCGTTATCATCACGAATGGTTGTGGAAATCTTGGAAACACCCGGCGTGTACCAGATATTGAACCAGTTAAATCCGAAGACTCCTGCTTTGGGAACTGTCTGGATCTTGCCACCGTAAAATTTGTGAGCTTTTTCTGCCATTTTTTTCAAGAACAATGTTTTAGCTTTTGCTATTTGTTCCTGGCTGAAACCCTCGGGAAACACTTCGTCTAAATTTGTGAGATCGATCTTTAGTTTTTTCATTTGAATACTCTCCTTTATTTTTTATTTCTTACTTTTCCTTTAACACTCCCTTGAGTTCACGCTCTTGAGCAGAAACGGGTTGAGAGTGAAAAGTTACCGTGAAAAGAATTAAAAGACTTCTCTTGCTGCCAAACCTTTTCAATGGTTTTCCGCTACTGTCAAATTCCAACCGTTGAAAAGATCGAAAAGAAAGAATTCCTCCATGGGTAACCTTTTCAAGGTCTTCTCTTACCTCTTATAATTCTTCACCCCTTCTTGATAAATATCTTTTCCGTAAATATCATTTGCCACAATGCAGGGAAAATTCTCCACTTTCATTTCACGGATAGCTTCGGGTCCCAGATCTTCGTACGCTATTACTTTTGATTCTTTTATGGACTTGGCTACAACCACGGCTGCACCGCCTACCGCAGCCAAATAAACTGCTTTGTTTTTTATCATTGAATCTATCACTGCCTGACTTCGCGGACCTTTACCGATCATCGCTTTCATTCCTGCATCCAGAAGTGCGGGTGCGTAGGGATCCATTCTGTAGCTCGTGGTAGGTCCCGCAGAACCGATCGGTTTTCCGGGAGGAGCAGGAGCTGGTCCTACATAATATATAATTTGTCCCTCTGCATCGAATGGTAGTTTTTCCCCTTTTTCCAGAAGTTCAATAAGTCTTTTATGAGCAGCGTCTCTTCCCGTGTAAACGGTTCCGGTAATATAAACCTGATCTCCGATCTTCAATTTTTCCAGATCTTCGGTTTTTAAAGGTGTGGTTAAATATCTTTTCATTGTTTTCTCCTTTTTTGCTCACGGATTTACACGGAAAACACGGATTTAGGATCACTTATATTTTTTATCCGTGTCTATCAGTCTGTATCTGTGAGCCATTTTTTCATATCACTGCGCTTTTATGTCTCGCTGCATGGCATTGCACGTTCACCGCCACAGGCATGGAAGCAATATGACATGGTTTTGATAAAATGAAAACACCAAGAGCCGTGGTTCTGCCGCCCAGTCCCTGCGGTCCGATTCCCAGATTATTGACTTTCTCTAAAATTTCTTCTTCCACTTTCGCCCATTTCGGGTCGGGATTTTTTTCATCCAGAGAACGCAACAGGGATTTTTTTGACAGAAGTGCACTCTGTTCGAAATTACCACCGAGTCCGATTCCAACAACAATTGGCGGACAGGGATTTCCACCGGATCTACTGATCCTGTCCACAACAAAATCCACCACTCCTTCGATGCCGTCGGCAGCTTTCATCATTTTTACTTCGCTCATGTTTTCCGATCCGCCGCCTTTGGGTGCAATTGTAATTTTCAGTTTATCACCCGGAACAATATCCGTATAAATAAGCGCCGGAGTATTATCTTTTGTATTCTTTCGTTCGATTATCGGATCGTCGACCATCGATTTTCGCAGGTAGCCGTCTTCATAGCCCTGACGAACTCCTTCATTAATTGCTTCTACGAAATCTCCTCCAACAAGATGAACATCCTGTCCAAGCTCGATAAATACAACTGCCACGCCGGTATCCTGACATATCGGCATTTTCTCTTTTGCAGAAAGTTCATAGTTTTCCAGGAGGATCGAAAGCACTTCCTTTCCGGTCTCCGATTCTTCCTTTTCATAGAATTCCTTGATCTTTTTTATCACATCTTCACCAATATAATAATTGGCATCGATACACAACTTCCTGATAACAGGAATGATCTCTTTCACGTCGATCTGGCGCATAGCAACTCCTTTTTATTTATTTTGTCTTAATTCAGTAAAGAATTCTTTTGTTGAAAGAATTCATTTTTTTTCTAATATTTTTTTTATTGTTTTTCCCACAACAGCAGGATTTTCCGCAACTGCCACTCCGGCAAATTTCAGCGCTTGTATTTTCTCCTGTGCTGTTCCTTTGCTTCCGGCAATTATGGCACCTGCATGTCCCATTCTTTTACCTTTGGGAGCGGTTTGTCCTGCGATGAACGCTACTACCGGTTTGGAAAAATTCTCTTTGATATATTCAGCAGCCTGAATTTCCAGGTCACCGCCAATTTCACCTATCATCACCACGGCTTCGGTTTCCGGATCGTCCCGGAATAATTTCAGGAGGTCTATGAATGTTGTTCCAATGATCGGATCTCCTCCAATGCCTACAGCAGTTGAAATTCCCAAACCTGCTTTAACCACCTGGTTTGCCATTTCATAAGTCAAGGTGCCGGATTTGGAAATAAGTCCGATCGATCCTTTCTTAAATACAAATCCCGGCAGGATTCCTATCTTCGCTTCTTCTGATGTAATTATTCCCGGGCAGTTCGGACCTATCAGAACTGCTCCCGTTTTTTCTGCCAGTTTTTTTGCTATCATTACATCATTAACCGGAATTCCTTCCGTAATGCAGACGATCACTTCTATGCCGGCAGAAACCGCTTCCATGATCGCATCTGCGGCAAATGCAGGTGGAACAAGTATCAGGGAAACATCTGCACCTGTTTTTTGAACAGCTTCTTCCATCGTGTTAAAAACCGGTTTTCCCAGATGTATCTGACCGCCTTTCCCGGGAGTTACACCTCCCACGATGTTGGTGCCGTAAGCAATGCACTGCTCGGAATGAAAAGTTGCTTCTTTTCCCGTGAATCCCTGAACGAGTACTTTTGAATTTTTATTTACCAGGATACTCATTTCGTCACCCCTTTGACAGCATTAACGGCTTTACGTGCACCATCTGCAAAATCGATAGCAGTTATAATATTTTTGATATTTGCATTACGCAAAATATCGGAAGCCTCCGCTGCATTTGTCCCATCCAGACGGACAATTACAGGAATATCCACATTTGCTACTTTTGTAGCTTCGATTATTCCGTTGGCGATCCGGTCGCAACGAACGATCCCGCCAAAAATATTTACGAATATTGCTTTAACGTTCGGATCTTTAAGGATGATCTCGAATCCTTTTGCCACGGTTTCTGCACTGGCTCCGCCGCCCACATCAAGGAAATTTGCAGGTTCGCCGCCCTCGTGCTTGATAATATCCATCGTGGACATTGCCAGTCCCGCCCCGTTGACCATGCAGCCTACATCTCCATCGAGTTTAACGTAATTGAGGTCATATTTTGCAGCTTCCAGTTCTGCAGGCTCTTCTTCATCCAGGTCTTTCATTGCAGCGATCTCAGGATTTCGGAAGAGAGCATTATCATCGAATCCCATCTTTCCATCGAGTGCAATGAATCTATCATCGGCAGTTAAAACCAGCGGATTTATCTCCACCAAATTGGCATCATTCTCTTTGTAGGCATTATAGAGTGCAGAAGCAAACAGTGTGAATTCCTTTACCTGCGGCTTGGAAAGATTGAGCCCGAAGGCAAGTTGACGTGCATGAAAACTTCTGAATCCAATAAGCGGATCGATGGCAACTTTGATTATCTTCTCCGGCATTTCGGCAGCCACTTTTTCGATCTCCACTCCGCCTTCCGTGGAAGCCATCATCACTGGCATTTCCTGTGCTCTATCCAGAACCATTCCGAGGTAGAATTCTTTTTTGATGTTCACTCCACCTTCGATGTAAACTTTTTTCACTACTTTCCCGGCAGGTCCGGTCTGATGTGTGACCAATGTCATTCCCAGAATTTCGGAAGCATATTTTTCTACTTCATCGAGCGATTTGGCAAGTTTTACACCGCCGCCTTTTCCTCTTCCGCCGGCATGTATCTGAGCTTTTACCGCCCAGATATTTCCTCCGATCTCTAAAGCTGCAGCTCTGGCGTCTTTAAACCTTTCGATCATTTTTCCTTTGGGGATCGGAACGCCATATTTTGCAAATATCTGCTTTGCCTGGTATTCATGAATGTTCATATAACCTCTTTTTAATTA
>JAIORR010000303.1 GCA_021108055.1 Candidatus Cloacimonadota bacterium | reverse complement strand
GCATAACAAATTAATCTAATCCGAAAAGATATTCTATTTTAGATTTAGTCAATTACTTTTATTTTTTTTCTAATCAGAATTTAGTTCTGTTTACTCTGTATTAAAACTCTTTTTCAGCCAATCGAGTGTGTACTTTATATCCTGCGGCAGTGGTGCTTCTACATTTATTTCTTTTCCAGTAATGGGATGGACTAACTTCAATTTGTATGCATGCAGAGCCTGTCTTTTAAGATGGTTTGCCAGCAAATGTTTTATCTTTTTATGAAAGTGACTGGGGATTATATTCAAAGTCCTTTTCAGGCTGGAATAGGTATCATCACCTAAGATAGGACAATTGATGCTGGAAAAATGAACCCTTATCTGATGAGTTCTGCCGGTCTCCAGACCTAATTCCATTACGGAGAAGAAATCGTAATGTTCCAGAATTTTATAGTGAGTAACAGCTTTTTTGCCATTCTCCGAAACAGTCATTTTCTTACGGTCTGCACTGCTTCTTTCGATGTTAGTTTCGATGGTTCCATGGTTTTCCGCGGGTGCACCTACAGTAATGGCAAGGTAGGTCTTTTTGATCTTTCTATCCTGGAACATCTGCGAAAGAAGAGAATGAGTTCTGTCATCTTTTGCAGCTATCAAGAGTCCGGTAGTATCCTTATCCAACCGATGAACAATGCCGGGTCGCAATACATCCGAACCGGAAGAAAGATTACCCTTCAGGTGATACATAAGGGCATTAACCAACGTTCCATCAGGATTTCCTGCACCAGGGTGAACGATCATTCCGGCAGGTTTATTAACAATAACCAGATATTCATCTTCCCACAAAATGTTTATGGGAATGTTTTCCGGAATTATTTCCAGGCTCTCGGGTTGCGGAATATCGATCTTGATTATATCGCCGGATTTCAGAAGGTGACTTTTTTTTACAGGATTGCCATTAACTTTTATATATTCTTCTATAATTAATTTATCTATGAAAGATCTGGAATAAAGCTCTTCGATCTTTCTCTCTTTCAGAAATTTATCAATTCTCTGATGGTTTTTTTCTTTGTATTCTATCCTCATCAATTTTATTCGGATTCGGTTTCTTTCTGCTTTTCCTGTTTCTTCTTATCAAGGTTTTTAAAAGACACTATCACACCAGTAGGAAAACCATTCGAATCACGGATTATTGCACTATTAAGTGCTATATGTCTTTTCATTGAAGGAACGAAGAATTGCTGAGATTCCTGCTTTGTCTTAGATTTTAAGATATTCAGAACATATTTTTTTATATTGTTCTCTATTTCAGGCGGGAAATTAGTTTCGATCATATTTGTTTTTTCACTGAGAGCGGGGAATGCTTCCAAAATTTTATCGTTAATATAGGCAATGTTAGCTTTCATATCCATAATAATGAAGCCATCATCCGTAAGGTTCAATAACGAAACGATCCTGTTATGATGCTCTACTATCTTATCCTTTTTCAGTTTATCAAAGCTCAGGATAGACCTCAGCATATCTTTCAAAGATAACATTACTGTATAAAATTCCTTATCGAGTGATCTTTTGAAGTTATCTGTATCGATATCGATATTATATATTCCCTGTGAAATATCTTTAATAATATTATGAATTTCCAAAAATGCTTTATGAAGAAAAACAGGTATGTAAAATATCAATATCAAAGCCAGAATGAATTGAACGAATATCGTTATAAAAATTGTGTTTTGAATATCTATTCTCATCTGAATAAGGTCTGTGGAGTTCCCTAACAGATGCAATACTACTCCTGCCTGAATCAACACAATAATAAATATCAAAAGTATTAATAATCTTATTTTTCCTGTAAATGAGATTTTCATAATTCTATCCTTTTTTAGAAGTTTCGTTTATCAGATCATTGATCTTAGCTTTTGGTCCGATAAGCACTAACACATCTTCTTCGTTAATTACATCATTAGCGCCCGGCATATCATTTATTTTCTTTTTAATTATGTTTTCACCTTCTTCCGTAACGCTGTGTTCACTACCTTTGATGGCAACGATATTTATCCCTCTTTCCGTAGGAAGTGCAAGCTGCTGAAGTGTTTTTCCTGCCCATTTATCCGGAACAACAAGCTCTACAACGCTATGTCCGCTGGAAAGATCGATATACTCAAGAACACTACTGGAGATCAGTGAATTAGCTAATTGAATTCCAATTTGTTCTTCCGGAAATATTATATTCTGTATTCCAAGCAGTTCCAATATTCTTGCATGAACTTTGCTATCTACTTTTGCATAGATATTGCTTACTCCAAGCTTTTTTAAAATCACACTGGTAAGAACGCTTACTTCGATACTGTTCCCGATTGCGAGTATAACTGCATCAACATCCTGGATACGGTTGGATTTCAAAGCTTTTTCATCTGTACTGCTCATATTGATGGCAACACTTACCCTTCCGCTGATCTCATCTATCAAAGCCTGATTATTATCGATGGCTATAACTTCCGCTCCTTTTTCAAACAGAGTGGTAGCAACGTTCATTCCGAACTTTCCGAGTCCTATTACTGCAAATTTTGCCATAATAACTCCTTATATTTTAACCAATACTTATTTTTTCTTCAATGAATTTAAAATTAGATTTTTCTGAGCTTGCAGAAATTGCAAATATCAAGGTGAGAGGTCCTACTCTTCCAAGATACATAAGCATAATTATTATTATTTTCCCCGCATTGGAAAGAAGAGGTGTAATGCCCATGGAAAGCCCCACCGTTCCAAAAGCCGAAAAAGCCTCGAATACCGTTCTTTCTAAACTGAAAGGTTCTATTAACAATAATAGAAATATCATCAGAGTAAGCAATGAAATCGAAGCAGCGACCAGAGCCATTACCTTTTTGATGATCCCTTCCGAGACACGTCTCTTAAAAACATTCACATCTCTATTTCCCCTGAACATGGCAAGTACAGAGACAAAAACAACAACAAAAGCCGTAGTTTTTATTCCACCTCCGGTTGAACCAGGAGAAGCACCGATAAACATTAATATGGAAGAAATAAACACAGAAGCCTTGCTCATATTTGCTGTATCGATTGTGTTAAATCCTGCCGTTCTGGTTGTAACAGATTGAAAATATGAAGCATACAACCTGTCTGAGAAACCAAAACCTTTCATCTCGGTATTATATTCAGCAATAAAAAATCCGATAGAGCCCAATATTAAAAGAACTATTGTGCAGGTAAGAACTATCTTTGAATGTAATGTAAGTCTGGTAAGCTTGAATTTGTTTTTAAAGCTTTTCCCGAGATCTACAAGAACAGGAAAACCTATCCCGCCGATTATTATCAGAGAAGTAATAACAAAATTGATACTGAAATTCGATCTGTATCCCATAAAACTATTTGTATAGAGACTGAATCCTGCATTGCAGAAAGCGGAGATGGAATGAAAAACCGAATGATAGATGGCAATATTAGAAGAAAGAGCTCCCGAATTGAATGTAAGATACAATATCAATGCTCCAAAGGCTTCAAATATAAAAGTTACGATTATAATGCTTTGAACGAGTCTTATCATATCTATCTTGCTTGAACTGCCGACTACATTTTGAATAAGGCTTTCGCTTTTCAAAGTCAACTTTTGCCCCATCATAATGGCAAATGCACTGGAAATCGTCATTATTCCCAAACCACCGATCTGGATTAAAAACAAAATAATAAGCTGACCGAATAAAGTGAAATGAGTTCCAGTATCATAAACTATTAATCCTGTAACACAGGTTGCGGAAGTGGAAGTAAAGAAAGCACCCAGCAGAGATGTCTCTCTGCCATTTACCGTTGCAGCAGGAAGCATCAATAAAAGTGCTCCAACAAAAATAGCAAGGAAGAAACTGAACAACACAAAAACAGGTGGATTATCTGAAAGTTTATCGAAGAAAGCTCCTTTGTGATCTGCTACTGCAAACGAACGTATCAGAAAATAAGTTTGTCTGCCGAGAAGATAGAACTGAGATACCCGCTCTGAATCACTAACGAGTAACCCGATACAAATAAAAAGAATATCGGGAAACAGGTTCTGTATCTTTATCCGGAATCCTTCGTTTATGTACTTTATTATTAAATAAAAAATCAGGAAAAATATCGTAATTAATGTGTATTTATGAATAGTTAACTGGTCTGCCTTGAAAATATTCAGAAATAAAAACTGAAAATTTATCAAAGCAAAAAGATTTAAGATAAAGAAAGCGGTCTTTTCTATTCTACGTAAAAATCTTAAATTGTAATTCATCTATGTTTTCCGGTTTATTTACCTTTCAACCTGGAAGCGATATCTTCATGAATCGCCTGCAATGGCAGATCTGCATTTACCTGTATCAACATATCTTTTTGTTTAAAGAAATCGATAACTTTATTTGTTTCATTATGAAATTTTTCGATTCTTTTACTTATGGCATCTTTGTTATCATCATCCCGCTGGACAAGCTCTCCCCCACATTCATCACAAATTCCGGGAACCTTTGGTTTCTTGAAAAGAACATTATAATCTTTTTTACAAATTTTACAGTTCCTTCGAGCCATTAATCGCTCAATTGCTTTTTCATCTGATAGATCAAGAAGTATTGCATAATCTATTTTAAAATTATCCACCAGGAAAAGAACCTGTTCAATATTTCTGGGAAAGCCATCCAAAATGAATCCATCAGGAGCATTATTCAACGCATCAGAGATCATTTCCAGAACATATTTATCCGGCACAAGTTCCCCAGCATCGATGTATTTTTTTACAACTATTCCGAGCTTTGTTCTTTGCTCGATATTCTTTCTGAACAGATCACCGGAAGTGACATGCTTCCAACCGAATCTATCTGAAAGCAACTTTGCCTGTGTACCTTTTCCACTTCCCTGAATCCCAATTAAAATGATATTCATCTCAACCTCATTTTATATCTCAATCTTCAATGCATCGAAAAATATTAATTCCATCTTTATCGTCAAGTTTTACATCTATTTCTAATAAAAAGTTTGACCTTATATTCTATTTTTAAAATTTATATATTTATGAAAAAAATTGTAATTACAGGTTCAAACGGTTTTGTTGGAAGTTCACTTGCCCGTAATTTTTTTGAACAAAGATTCGATGTAACTTGTCTTGTAAGGTTCGGATCGAATACCGAACTCATTCCTAAAGAGTGCAAGATATATCGTATGAATTATAACAATACAGCAGAAATGCTCGAGATTATCGAAGGAAGCGATATTCTTATTCATAATGCTGCTTCCACCCGTGCAATGAACTGGAAACAATTTAAGAAAGTTAATATTGATCTTACCGAAAAAATGTTAAATATCTGCAATAATACAAAATCTTTGAAGCAATTTGTTTTCATAAGCAGCCAGGCAGCAGCAGGACCTGCAAAAGATGAAAAGCATCCCAAAAAAGAATCCAATAGATGCTTTCCTGTTACGATGTATGGAAAAAGTAAATTACTTGCAGAAAATTTAATAAAGAAGAAATCTGAAAAACCGTGGACAATAATTCGTCCGGCATCGGTATATGGTCCCGGAGATAAAGATTTCCTGCAATATTTTAAACTTATTAAGAAACATCTCGCTTTACATATTGGTTTCAAAGATAAATATATGAACCTTATCTATATCGATGATCTTGTGGAAATGATAGCAAAAACACTGGGCAACAAAAAAGCATATAACCAGATATTTTTTGCTTCGGATGGCAAAACATATACATTGAAAAAGTTTGTGAAAAGCTTGAGTCTTGCTTTGAATACTTATTCCATAACGATCAATATTCCGGAATTTATGTTATACCCGATAGCGTTAACAGGTGATATTTTTTCTATCTTCAATAAAAGACCATCATTAATAAATCGTGAAAAGATAAAAGAATTGAAAACAAATTTCTGGCTGGTGAATAATGATAAAGCAAAGAACTTATTAGGTTTTAAATCTAAGGGAAATATCGAGCATCATCTTGAAACAACTTATAAATGGTACAAAGAAAAAGGATGGATATGACATTTCTTAACAGTTGGGAAATAATATGATAAAAATTAGATTTATCTCGTTTATTTTAATTAATCTTCTAATAATAATATTTTCTGTAATTGCCTGGTCACAAAATAATGATCTTATGATAGAGACAAAAATCGATTCGTTATCATTGGAAAAAACAGAATTGGACAGTCTGAAGCAAATTGAGATGAATACAGTTGATTCTTTGCATATTACATCTGCAGAGAACGATAGTCTATCTGCCGAAGCAATAATCGATACTGCCGGTTCTGTTCTTGAAACATTAAAAAACCAGCTCGATGAGTATTTGAAGGAAAAGCGTCAAACGCATCGAAACCTGTTCATTCCGCATTTGATCTATAAAGAGAATTTTCATTTAAAATCTCCATTCGATCCTGCTATTCAGTTCACTAAAAATGGATTTACGATAATTCCTTTTGAAGTATCAAATACACATATACTGCAGAATTATAAACCTTTTTTCAATACAAGATGCGTTCGGGATAATATCTTTTTCATAGAAGATGATTACGACCTTCCTGTAGCATTTTCCGAATCATATCTCGGACTGGGTGATTTCGATATGAATCATGTAACAGCAACTTTAAAAAAAGGAAATATTCTGGGAATTAAGAACTTGCATTTTGAAGGTGATTATATTGGACAGGACGGGGAATGGCTGGGCACAAGAGAACAATCCAGGAATTATAACATTCATCTTTTTTGTGATCTGAACTGGGGAAAAATCCATTTTTATCAGACAACAATAGACCAGAAAATTAATCCGAATGTATTGAAAGATGCTCCCGAAATTCCTGAAAAAGATGAAATTAAGGAATGGATTTCAGACAGCGCTATTCTATTTGAAAACAGGTTTATAAATATCGGCGGACTTATCAAGACTACAGAGATCGATACAATGAAAAGAAAATTATCTGAAATTATGTTAACAAAATCTATTAAAAATGATAATAATCTTCTAACATTAACTTATGAATATTTCCGGAATACATCTGTAGATTCCACATTCAATATATTTTCTTTAAATCAGAGTTCTGATATTTACAGATTTCATTTGGGAAACAGCGGTTATTTCCAGAATGAGGACAACTATTTTTTATCATCGGAACTCAGTATGAAAATATTCAAACCCATTTCACTTTCTGTAAAACATCTCACCCGTCAAGAAACCGGCTATCGTAATCTTGAACCTGAAAACAGAGCAGGAGCAGGATTAATAATAAGTCCTTCCTTTTTGAGAATGGAATTTATCTATGGAACAGAAACATTTGATAATTCTCATGGATATGAAAGTGAAGATATTCGATTTTTTGAAATGTCTAATATCATAAATTTCAATATAAGAAGTTTTGGAATAAATCTAAAAAGGTGGATGCTGTATCGAGATGTTATGAATCTATATCTTCCTACCTGGCAGTCAAAAACGATATTGGAAGTTATCTATAATATGCCATATAACAATTCTATTAAATTGGGATTATCTCATTTTTATACATCGGAATATCAATTTACCTGTGATGGTACAGATACGATCTATAATATGAAAAATTTAAATTTGGATGCATATCTTGCATTTCAAATCACGGACAGGTTCGAGATCAAATTAGATGCAGTTAACCTGACCAATTCTGATCATCTTTTTGCCTATCCTTCTTCTTCCGAGCTTCCCGAATTTCATGTTAATTTTAATGTTAAATGGATATTTGTAAATTAGAGTGGAGGAATTATGAGTTTCCGGAAAATTGTTTTTTTAATTTTACTCTTAGTTATTACTTTCTTTGTAAGTATTATTGTATGTTCTATCTTAGATCATGAAATTTTTAATATAAAAGATTTCGGATTTCAATTCATAATGTTTTCAATTCTGGGAAGCTTTATTTATTTTACATCTCTACACCTTAAATTGTTTGATTCTCTGATCGTTTCTATTTTCTTTGCCATAATTTTTGCCTTCATTTTAAAGAAGACATCAATGTTCATCACATTCGGTGGAATAATTCCACTGCTGATCTATACTGTTTTGCTTTTTCTTGTTTATGCAGTTATATTCAGATATATCTGGTTTTCCGGAAGCAGGTATCTCAGAAATATTATGTTCAGTATTGTTGCTTCTTGTGGTTATTGCCTGGTTCATGTTTTAGCTCACACCTTTTTCCAAATTCCATTAAACGGAGAATTCATCCTCCTATATTTCATTAATGGTCTCAAGTTAATGATAACTTTAAGTGTTAGTTTCAGCCTTGCAGAACTTGCGATGATAAAATTGGATAATTTGTTTTTTAAAATTCCGGAAAGAATCAAACCGGCAGATTTGGAAGACAAAGAAGATTCAAAGGAATAATCTTTAATAATTTGCAATTTGAAAGAAATGCAACTCGATCTGCCAGATCGGGAAAAAGAACGAAGTGGAAAATTTATTTAGTTTAATCTGCAAGATTGAACTTGCATATTTAAATCTAATATTGAAATATACTTCCGCCGATAAATTCCCTGAGAATAGAGTTTGAAGGAACAAGATCATCCTGGATATTATAGATATGATCAAACAGTCTTATTAATCTTTTTGCTTCCAGGTATTCCGGACAATATTCCGTTACACTTTGAAGAAGCGGCATTCCGTATTTTTTTAGAACAGCTAATTCATAAGTGAGAATGCTATTGAACATAAAATCCGCATTCTCCTGAAATGGAAAAATATTCTTATTTTCTCCTTCTCGTATGGATTCCCACATTTCCAGAGTTTGTTCTGCAGGATGTCCCCTGAACTTATGATCTCGTATTATTCTTCTGATTTTACGGGAATCTGTTGTTGGTATCCGGTTGTGAGAATCGATGTTCAGGTTGTTCAATGCACTCACGTATATCTTGATCTTCTGATTGAAAGGAATGGATGAAGTAAGCTTGTCGTTAAGCCCATGAATTCCTTCCAGTATGAGAATATCATTCTCTCTTAATTGTAATTTCTTATAACTTTTTTCACGATTTCCGGTAATAAAATTATATTTTGGAAGTTCGATTTCCTTGCCGGCAAGAAGATCCCGTAAATTATTATTCAATAGTTCAAGGTCAAGAGCACCGATATTCTCGAAGTCATAATCCCCATTTTCTTTCCTCGGAGTTATTTTTCTTGGAAGAAAATAATTATCCATTCCCACAATATGCGGATAAGTTCCATTAACCCGTAGTTGTATCGTTAATCTTTTTGCAAAAGTCGTTTTTCCGGAAGATGAAGGACCGGCAATAAGAACAATTTTTATATCTTTTTTCCATGTTATCTGGTTGGCAATATCGATGATCTTTTTTTCGTGAAGAGCTTCTTCTATCTGTATCAAATTTGTGATCTTGTAATTTTTTATATATTTATTTAATGCACTTACATTGTGGATATTCAATATATTCAACCATTTATCATGTTCCTGATGAGTAGCAAAAAGGGTTCTTGGAAGTTTGAACTTTTTGGTAATTTTATCTTTTCCCTTTTTGGGAAATCTCAGGATTATCCCCGGAGAATGATATTTTAGATCAAAACTCTTTATTAATGACGTATCATCTGCAAGTTGACGTAGAAAATAATCATAATATTTCCCGCATTTATAGATTTGAATATTCTTAAATTTTATATTTTTTAGAATGTCTTCCTGTCCCTGTGGTAGAAATATTTCATCAGCTTCAGATGGTGTAACATATAGCTTTTCTATGGGAAGTTTTCTACTTATAATTCTTTGCATTTCCCTTTTAAGTTTTTCTACATCTTCGGAAGAAAAAGTATAATCGATGATCTCACCATAAACTCCATCTCCGATAGAGTGTTCGATAATAAGTTGATTTTCTTTGGAAAAAAGATTATGAAATGCTTTGCACATAATAAATGTAGCCGTATCCTGATAGATAAGGTAACCTTCCGTTGTATTGGAAGTTATACAATTCAACTTCAAGTCACGATCCATCTCGTATCTCGAATTTACATATTCAAATTCGATCTGATATGCAGCTATATTATCAGAAAGATTTTCGTTCTCAATTATATCTTTTATGCAAATCCGTTTTGCAAAAGCCAGAGTTTTGTAATGTTTACTGTCTATTTTTAATTCTACTTTAAACAAATCTACCTCCAAAATTAGAAAAGATATTTAGCAGAACTCATTATAAAAAATCGTATTAATGATTTTGTTTTAAGATTTTCAAGTCAAGTTTTTATTTGTTTTAGCACCTTTATCATAAATAAATGGCTCCTTGATAAATAGAAAGATCGCTCTTACAATATTGAATAAATCACCAGAAATAAAATGTCTAAACATTAAATATTTTCAAATAATCCACTTGGTTATTAGGTGTCGGAAAAGGCTGAAAATCAAGGTGGATAAAAGAGATATTAATAATATTTTGATTTTCATTGACTTTAAAAACGCAGAAATAAATTACGCCTCTCGGAGGAATATTATGGATAAAAAATATTTAAGAAATATCATACAAATTACAGGGATTTTAGCAGGCTCGGTATTATTTGCTATGTCTTATTCCTGGTTTCTGATACCATATAAAATCGCACCGGGCGGAATTGGTGGATTGTCACAGATTTTCTTTCACTTCTTTAAAATACCCGTAGGTGCCACAATGCTGATGTTTAATATTCCGTTATTTATCCTCAGTTTTATTTTTCTTGGAAAAAGATTCGGTATGAGATCATTATATGGAATGTTTGCAGTATCCATTATGACAGACCTTTTTAGTTTAAAGAATCTTTATAATTTCGGATTGATTGCAGACCTATCTAAATATACTTTCATAGACAAAGGTAAAACAATAATTGCCATGCTTCCTCCTCAGGATATTTATCTTTCGGCAATTGCGGGTTCAGTGCTGCTTGGGCTCGGATTAGGTATAATATTCAGATTCCGCGGGTCCACAGGGGGAACAGATATTCCAGTTGCCTTCCTGAAGCAGAAGACAGGTGTTTCTATAGGTATGGGATACTGGATCATAGAAACATTTATAATCTTAACTGTGGGAATTGTATTTGCAGATCTGAAATTAATTATCTGGGGATATGTGAATTTATTTATTACTTCCAAGATCACAAATCTCGCAAGTGAAGGTCTCCCTTATGTTAAAGGAGTTTACATTATTTCCGAAAATGTTGATGAGATCAAAGAAGAAATCTATGATAAAATACGACGCGGGGTAACGTTCATAAAATCAGAAGGCGGTTATACGGGAAATTCGTTCAATATGCTTTTTTGCGCAATGAACCGCAGGCAGGTAGCTATCCTCAGAGACATTGTCAAAGATATTGACCCAAAAGCATTTGTGCTTCTTACAGATGTTTCCGATGTAATGGGTTATGGTTTCAGAAGCAGGAATATCGATCTTTCCGGTAATGAATAATGATATTTTTCTGAAAAAAGATGTATTATACAATTTTTTATTTGACGTAGATTTCCTGATATTATCTTCTTGTATTCAGAAAAAGTAGAGTGTTTATTTCTTTGAAAATATTTTTATAAGGAGTTAAGATGCGTAAACGCCTTGGAGAAATTCTTCTGGATAAGGGATACCTGAATGTGGAACAAATTGAACAAGCTCTGGAAATACAAATGAAAATCAGTAAGAAAGGAATGTGGCAGTATATCGGACAGATATTGATCGAAAATGGTGTAGTCACTCCATCTCAGGTTAATGAAGGTCTTGAAGCACTTGAAGAACTTTCAAAATAATATTCTGAATAAAACAATTTTATTCCATTTTTTTTGCTTCAATAAAATAAGAGATTTGAGGTTATTATGATCATCTTCGAGGTCGATAAAGGAAAATTTGTAAACATTGATAATGTGTTCAAATTTGAGATCGTGAGCATGGAAGATAGTGATAAAGTTTTTTGGCGATTCTATGCAAATGAAGATATTTTTTGCACAAGCAGGGAATTCGGTAGTTCACAAGAAGCCCTAACCTGGCTGAATATGACAATCGCACGTGCCAAAGGAGCAGAAGAGATAATCGGGTTATAAACTTTTTTTAGAATAATGAATTATCAAAAATAACAGTTGAACTTTATTCAAAGAAATATTTTTTTCAAAAAAAGTTTCAGAAAAATTTCTTGACACAAAAAGCTCTCAAAAAGATAGACGTGCGTTGCATAGAAAAATGCAAATAAATAAAAGGAGGGTTTCATGACAAATATTAAACTCAACAGAACTCCGCAAGGCGTTTCTGTATAACAGGCGACTGATCCTGTTAAACCTTTGTATTAGTTCGTAGGCTTATAAACAGCCGATAATATATACTGGTGGGATTGGTCTAATGTGAAAACATGGGCAGATCCCACTATTTTTGTATCTAAAAATAATAAAGATATTAGAAAAGCTCGAAGGGGGAAGCCCTTTCGAGCTTTTTTTTGTAACTCATAGCTCCTGCTTTGAGAAAAAGTAAATCATAGCTCCTGCTTTGATGAATTGATATAATAAAATACTGAAAATGAGAGTATTATTATGAAAAAATTTAAGTTAATTTGGAACTTTATGAAAGGCAGTAGATCGCTGTATGTTTTCTCGATTGCTGCAATTGGATTTGCTACGTTCATTCGCTTTATCTGGCCTATGATATTGCGTGTAACGATAGATTCGATAATTGGTGATAAACCAATGCAGATACAAGGTTGGATGGCTCCGGCGTTTGAAAGTATATTCCATTTTCTGGGTGGAAAGAGCATTCTTGCTCAAAGTCTGTGGATGTGCAGTTTCATCCTGATATTACTTACACTTTCACGTGGAATATTTTTATTCTTCAAAGGAAAATGGTCGGCAATTGCATCGGAATCTATTGTGCAGAATATTCGAGATAGATTGTACGATCATCTGCAATATTTGCCATTTGAATATCATGTGAAGGCAAAAACGGGAGACCTGATCCAACGCTGCACATCAGACTTGGAAACTATTCGCAGGTTTCTCGCCATTCAATTTGTGGAGGTGGGAAGAGCACTTTTCATGCTGGCTTTTGCACTTTCCTTCATGCTGCCGATGAATGTGAAGATGACGCTTATCTCACTTTCACTGGTTCCATTGATATTTGCATTTGCAGTTGTGTTCTTTATAAAAGTAAAAATAGCATTCAAAGAGTCAGATGAATCGGAAGGAAGACTTTCTACGATATTGCAGGAAAACCTAACGGGAGTCCGGGTGGTTCGTGCTTTTGCCCGCCAGAAATTTGAGATAGATAAGTTCGATGGAAAAAATGCAGAATATCGTGATAAAACCTATCATCTCATCCGTCTTCTGGCTTGGTATTGGTCGGTATCGGATTTCTTCAGTCTTATGCAGATCGGAGCGATTGTGATCCTGGGAACTTATTGGGCAGCAAAAGGCGTCATCAGCCTGGGAACTCTGATGGCATTCTCATCTTATGTGGGAATGTTGCTCTGGCCTATCCGTCAGATGGGAAGAGTTCTTACAGATATGGGAAAAGCACAGGTTTCTATCGAGCGTATCCAGGAAATATTAGATGAACCGATAGAAGATTTGAATGAAGGTTCTTCTCTAAAAAAAATAAATGGTGAGATCGAATTCAAGAACGTTTCCTTCCAATATGAAGAAGGAAAACCAATATTGAATAATATTTCCTTCAAAGCAGAAAAAGGACAGACCATAGCCATTTTGGGTCCCACGGGTTCCGGTAAAACAACACTTGTAAATCTTCTACCCAGATTGTACGATTATCAAAGTGGTTCGATCACGATAGATGGT
>JAIORR010000065.1 GCA_021108055.1 Candidatus Cloacimonadota bacterium | reverse complement strand
TCTCCTTTTTTTGCCACAGAGGCACAAAGAGCACAGAGAAAATCTCCTCTTGAGAGGAGTCCGACTTAAGTCGGGAGGTGTGTATTCTTCTATCCGTGCTTTTCCGTGTTCATCCGTGAGCTATAGATATTTTATTTTTTTCCAACTGTCTTCTAAAATCTGCTTTATCTTCCCATTATCAAATTCTACGATCGTCTTACCTTCTGTCATTGCTTTTGTGAAATTTTCATCATAAGGTAATTCGCAGATCAAATCAATATTTTCTTTTTTTAGGAATGCATGAATTTCTTCTGCTTTATTGGAATTGATATCTGCTTTATTGATGATGCATCCTGCTTTGATGCCGAATTTTTTCACAAGTTCATAAACTCGTTTCAGATCGTGAATACCGGAGACAGAAGGCTCTGTGACAAGTACCACATAACTTGCACCGGAAAGTGAAGATACCACCGGACATCCGATTCCCGGAGAACCGTCCACGATAACGATTTCTTTCCTTTCTTTTTCTGCCAGTGCTTTTGCTTCGTTCTTAACTTTTGCTACCAGTTTGCCGGAATTTTCGGCACCGATCCCTAATTTTGCGTGCACCATTTTTGTGCCTGTTTTTATGTTGGATAAAAACCATTTTCCTACATTCTGCTCATTCATACTTATCACATCGGCAGGGCAAACAAGCGCACAATATCCGCAGCCTTCACAGTCAAGAGGTTGAACAACATATTTATTATCAATAATTGGAATTGCATTCCAACGGCAAACATCTGCACACTTTCCGCATTTAATACATTTTTCCTGGTCAATTTCTGCGAGTACTCCGCTGTAAAAATCTTCGGCTTTTTCCCAATCCGGCTGCATAAGAAGATGCATATCGGCAGCATCTACATCACAATCGGCTACAATAATATTCTTTCCACCCAAATAAGCAAATGAAGCTGTGATCGATGTTTTCCCCGTTCCGCCTTTTCCGGAAATTATTACTATTTCTCTCATTTTGCAACCACCTGTCTGCCACAAAGACACAAAGCCAATAAGAATAGAAGTCTCGTTTTTCCTGTTTTCTCTGTGTCCTCTGTAACCCTGTGTTGAAGTATTATTTCTTTCATAATGCATTCTCCTGTTGATGTTTGGAAATGAATGTAATTATGTTTTCAAGTTGTGTTTTTACTTCCGGAATTTCAGTATAGAGCAAATTTCCGTCGGAATATAATTCTGCGATCTTTCTCATATTTGGAATTTTAGCTATTATGGGAATATTATTCTCTTCGCAATATTTTTCCACATTTGCGTCACCGATCCCAAACCTGTTGATGATCACTCCCATATCCTTTTTCAATTCTCTCATCGTTTCTATCGCGAGTATTAAATCGTGTAATCCGAAAGGTGTTGGCTCTGTTACAAGTAAGATCAAATCTGCATTTTTTGTTGCTTCAATAACAGGGCAGGAAGTTCCCGGGGGTGCATCGAAAATTTTGATCGTTCTTTCTGGAAAATTTTCATCTACGTAATCTAAAGTCTGTTTGATAAGCGGTACAGCCTGTTCCTCACCGATGATAAGTTTACTCTCGATAAAATCCAAATTTCCCGATTTAAAATGTTTCAGCTCACCCATTTTTTTAGGTTTCATCGGCAGGGAATTTGTCGGACACAATTCGCTGCAAGCATAACATCCGTGACATAATTCTGGAAAAACCATGATCATTTCACCGAGTTTCATTACAGCGTTAAAATTACACACTTTCTGGCAATTTCCGCAAAGAATGCATTCCTCTTTTTCCCATTCGGGGATCTTTTTAAATTTATCTTCTTCGTGGATTTGTTTCCCTGAAATGAATAATCCTGAATTCGGTTCTTCCACATCCAGATCGGTAAGAACGATGGCATCTTTTTCTGTCATTAAAGAAGCCAGATTTGTGGAAACAGTAGTTTTACCAGTTCCGCCTTTTCCACTGGCAATTGCTATTTTCATATTTTTCCTTTAGATATTTTTCAGAACAGGATTATTTTTTTTCGGGAGGTATTACTAAAACCGGAATTGGTGATTGTGAAATAAGAGAATTGTGGATACTTCCCATTAAAAGATGATAAAATTTTCCGTGTTTATGAGAACCGACAATAATAAGGTCAGCTTTGAATATTTCTGTTTCCTTTAATATATTATCTATTGTCGGACCTTCCATTAAAATACATTTTACTTTAATTTCATCTTGAGCAAGACTATCATGGATTTTTTTTAGTTTCTTTTTTATTTGTTTTTTTTGAATTTCTATTAATTCGATTGATGGTTGTTGATGTAATTCTGTAGTGATCATATTAATATAAGATTCTATTGCTTCAGAATGAACTATAAGTAATTCAGCTTCTAATTCTTTTGTCAGGTCTTTTGCGAAATTAATAACCTTATTTGTTGTATCCAAAAAATCAATTGCAACTAAAATTCTTCTCATAATAACCTCCTAACCAAGATAAACTGGAAAATACAAATCTCAAAAAAACAAAATCCAAATGAATTCCAATTTATTAATATTCAAATTCCAAACAAGTAATTTAGAATTCTGATGTTTGCAATTCTCTGCCAAAAAAAACACGAATATTAAAAATAAGATACTAAAAAAAATTACTGGATTCAGCAAGATGAACTCAATTATTGATTACATTTCGTAGCAGTGTTTAATGATCACAAAGATTATCACCTGATGCTAATCCTTCCGAAATATAAGTTTCCATGAGTCCTTTAAGATTATCAGACTGTAATCCAATAATCACTTTAATATTATTCTGTGCAAATAAATTTTGCGCCCTGCTTCCCATTCCGCCGGCAATAATGGCTGTGCATCCCAATTCCCGCAAAAATGCAGGATATGAACCCGGTTCGTGTGGCGGCGGTGTTACGAATTCTTCTTTAATGATCTTGTTGTCTGCAACCTCATAAATTGCAAACTTTTCACAGTGTCCGAAATGGGCACTAAGAATACCACCTGTTGTTGGTATAGCGATTTTTTTATTCATTATTATTTTCTCCTTTTTTTCCTTTCCGAAGCTTCCGTCTTAGGAATTCTCTAATCTGAGATTCGGAAAGTTACGACCGATTTAAAACTTTCCGAATCTTAAGTTTAAATATCCCTTTATAAGAAGCTTCGGAAAGGCTGTTATTTTTATTCTTTTTTCTGTTTTCAGCAACGAACAATTACTCTTTTTCGTTCGTACTGTTGGTTTTGTTAGTTGCTATTATTTTTTCTGTTTTTTCATTATCTTCAACAGTGTATTCTGCATCCAATACATCTCTTTGCTCTTGTTTATTTTCAATTTGTTTGGGGTGAACTACTTTATTGAACAACATTTTAATTTTACTGTTTTCACTTGTCAGATCTTTTATTACTGTTCCCGCAATGGCAGTAATCACAGTTCCTAATAAAGAATTTCTTCCGAGATGAGTTTTATTTCGTCGATTTCTATATTTAAATCCGCCGTAGTGATTTCCTTCTGTCATATTTATTCACCTCCTTGTAAAGAAAGGATAGGCGATAATTTATCGCCTATCCTCGAAGAATTATTTATCTTCTTTTTTCAATTCGGAAAGACGTTTTTCCATTGCTTTAAGTTCATTTTTCAGTGCTTCCATTTCTGATGCAAGATATTTTTCTTCATCCTTTGCTGAATATTGAGGAGCTGGATAATTCGGATAAACTGGATTTTGATATTCACGACCGTAACCGAATCCTCGTCCGTATCCTCTTCCGTAACTTCTTCCAAAGCCACGACCGAAGCCTCTTCCAAAACCTGCACCACCTCGTGGCGCACCTTTAGTAAATCCCGGACTGTCATAGCCGTTACAATATCCTAAACCTCTACCCGTCATTGACCCCATTCCTTCCGGACCTGTTCTGTCACCTCTTGGCATAATAACCTCCTTATTTCTTTGGTTATACAAAATTACCTATTTCTGTTTCTTCCACGACCAGTTCCCTGACTTCGTGAATTTCCAACATTACGTCCTTGACCCTGACCCTGACCTTGACCTTTGCCACGACCCATATTATTTCCTGCAGCTTTACCTAATCCGCGTCCAGTTTTAGGGCCTTTTCCATCGGGACCTGTTTTATCTCCACCTGGCATAATCTCACCTCCCTCTTCTATTATTTCTATTTCTACAACATCTTCCATGCCCGAATCCTCCGGCAAGATCCATTAGATTATTTGAACCGCAGGAAGGACAGGATGTAATATTTCCTTCAAAATTTGTATTGAACATATGACCACAATAAAGACATTTAATAATGTTTCCACGGAAATGTATATTACCTCCGTCTATCTGAAGTTGTTTGCCTTTTATAAGAAATTCAGCGATTTTCTTCCGTGCATTTTCGATAAGTCTGGTAAATGTAGAACGGGAAATTTCCATCTCTTCAGAGGCTTCAATATGATTCATCCCGAGATGGTCTGCAAGCCGGATGGCTTCATATTCATCGATTGTTAATTCTGTTATTTCTAATGATTGCCCTCTTACCCCCACAGGTTTAAATTTGGTGTAAATGGGAGGTCTGTGGATCATCCGTTCTTTTTTTTGCCGTGGCATATATTCTCCTTCTACAAATACATAAGACAAGATATTGCACATATGTGCAGATGTCAATTTTTATTTAATAAAAAAGGCAGATATTTTTATCTGCCTTTTTCTGTAATTCTGTGAATATATTTTTAAGACTCTAATTCTTCCTTAACTTTTTTGATGATCCTGAAGTTCTCTTTAACTATTTCAAATTCTTCTTTCTTCATTTCTTCTTTCATATTAGCGATTGATTCCTCGATATTTTTAATCTGTTCTTCAAGTTGTATTTTTTCTTCTTTACTCACTGACTGTCCCAGTTTTTCTTTGAGTACTAAATGACTTTTCTTTGTTTGTTCAAGAACGGCAGTCGTCATTTCATAGCCAATTCCAACAATTTCCACGTATGCAGTTACGGCAGAGAGTTTAGAATATTCATCGAAAGGGATATTCGTTTCTTTCTTAATAATACTTTTAAGATCTTTTCCAGCCATACTTGCTTCAACTGCTGCCATTGTAGCGAGCTGGAAATGAATGTCGGGATATTTTTCATTTAGTTTGTTTATAGCTTTGTAGAATTTTTTTACTTCTTCTTCGTCCAACTTCACTTTTTCGATCTCGATATCTTCAAGATTTTTAGCAGTTTCTGCCACATCACCGGCAGCATCATAAACCTTTTTTGCTGCATTCATTGCTTCTTTTGCTTCTTTCATTTTCCCACAACTCAGTAAAGCGAGGGAAATGACAATGGAAAAAATAATGATTTTTTTCATTGGTTCTCCTTTATTTGTTTTTGAATTTTTTTTACAGGGAATGTCAACTGTTCAATATATCCATCGACTTTTGCCCGGTAGAATATTCCATCTTTCCACAGTAGAGCTTCGCCTTTATTTCCATATTTTATTCCGGTATCTACCGGTATTACCTTATTCTGAAAGAAGGGATTGATAAAATCCTGAGTAGTATGTCCCACCACAACTTCCGTGACATTCATGTAGATCAAAGTTTCAAATAAAACTTGCTGTTCAATCTGTTTTTCATCTTTCGTATCCATAAAGTAACCACGATACCAGAATGGTCCGATGCTTCCAAATATAAAATTTAATAGATCATTGTATTTAATTTTTTCCCGCGGGGAATCGATATTAACTCGAATTCTATTATTTATTTCTTCAATAGAGTGATTCATCTCTGTGAAATTAGGGTGAATCCCCGCATGAACAAAAAGAATATTATTAATTACCTCAATCGTATTTTTGGAACGTAACCAGCGACCAAGTTCAGATGTATCGGAATATAAAGATTTAACATCCATTCCCATTATTTCTGCTACTTTTATATATTTGTCATGGACATATCTTACATCACCCTGAAGAACCATGATCTCATGATTTCCCAGAAGAAAATGAACTTTTCCTTTCCATTGTTCTGCTTCTCGTTCCAATCTGTGGATAAGCCAGAGGCATTCTGTTACTTGTGGTCCTCTATCAAAAACATCTCCAATGATAACGAGATGCCCATTGCCCCAGTTCCATTCCATGTTTCTATCAAGAATGCCGTTACCCCTGAGGATTTCGACAAATCTATTATATTGACCGTGAATATCACTGACGACGAAAATCTTAGGGACGTTTGTATAAATAGTTGGATCGATAGTCGGTGGAAAAGAAGATATCTCAAATTCACTGTCGAAGCCACCAAGAGAAACTGTAAAATCTCCGTGTTCTTGAACAGCAACTTCTTCTGAGATATAGTTTCCATTCCAGATGTATTTTACTATTGCTTTCCCTTCTTCCCAGAAAATATATGGTCCTTCCGTAAGGTCATTATATGAATCGGTTTCTCCAAATTGTATCTGTTGTGAAAAAAGTAAAGTCGAAAAAAACGACATAAACAATAGAAATAATATCATTCTTTTTTCAATCATTTTTTACCTTTTTCTAATTTATTTAATGCCAGTAATTTATTAAATGGATAATTAGCAACTTTTTTTTTAATATTTAGTATGTGAAATTGTCTTTCACTTAACGCCGGATTTAATATTTTACTATTTAGCACGGAAGAATGTTCCTCTTTTCTGCTGCTCAGAAGTTATCATACCTTCATGTAGAAGTTCGCTGAGGTATTTGTTTATTTCGTTAATGTGAATTCCCAGCATTTCAGAAAGATCCTGATCTGTGCAGGGTCGGCGTTTGATAGTTTCAATAATTTGTTCTTCAATATTTTTATGGTAACTTCTGATCTTATTTCGAGATTGGAATTTTGCGATGATCGTAACCGGTAATGGCTTGAAATAATCTGCGATTTCTTTCATTCTGCTTTCAGAAACCGGCTCGATCCAGCTTTCCGTTCCGGGTCTATCCAAAGCATTCAATTGAACCTGATCCGGTGAAATTTTTTCAATTGCTTTTTTAAGCAGTTTTAACTCAGATTCAGTATCATTTAACTTTCGAACAATAAAAACTTCCAACCATATTTTTCCTGAAAAAATTTCGCTGAACTTTATTAATCCTTCGATGATTTTTTTATTATCCAAATTAGGATTTGGTCTATTTATTTTTTTGAATGCCTTGTCACTTACTGCATCGAGAGAGGGTAGAAGCAGATCAATATTCATGATTTCCGTTCTAACCTTTTCATCATAAAGCAAGGTGGAATTAGTGAGAAGTGCAAGTTTATATCGCGGGTAGTTATCTTTGATAAACGAGATGACTTTTCCTATTCCATTATGTAAAAGTGGTTCTCCGGCACCGGAAAAAGTAATATAATCAAGCTCTGGTTCTTGATCAAGATAGTGCTTTATTTCGTCCAGAATATCTTGCAAGGGGACATATTCTTTTCTCTCAATTGTAAGATTGGTTGTTCTACCTACCTCACAATAAACACAGTTCAAACTGCATACTTTGTGCGGGACAAGATCAACACCAAGCGAGATTCCCAGCCGGCGGGAAGGTACGGGACCAAAAAGATGTTTGTATTTCATAATATTTTTTTTATTTTACCTTCCGAACGGATGAAATCCTTCGGAATGATGAAGGTGAGTAAATACTATCAAGCGTTCGTAAGGATTTTGACCGCTGCAAAGGCTTAAAGTTTTTCAAACAATATTTTTCCATTATCATCAATATGCTTTTTTAGCTCATTATTTGAAATAGTTTTATAATCGACAACATCGAAAAAATAAGGGAGAGGTAATTCATCATTCAGTATTCCGGAAAGTCTTGTAATAGTTTCTTTTGAAATGTTTTCTCCCCTGATTGCAAGATCAATATCAGAACCTTTTTTATAATTTCCTATTGCTCGTGAGCCAAAGATGATCACTCGTTCTACTTCAGTAAATTCTTGAACTGCTTTTAGAATGCAGTCAATATCTCTTTCATTTAAACCGTATTTCATTTCATATATTCCAAGATCATAAAATCATAATAAGTTTTAATTGCCGGGTAATATTTTTTCGATATTAATTCAGCAATTTCTATTGCAGTTTCTTCATCATAAGTATGAACTGTCAGGTTCCTGTCATTTAATGCATTGATCCAGATATGTCCGTCATCGATGATCCCAGATTGCATAGCTTGTTTTATTGAATCACGAGGACTTTGAAGAATAAACCCTTTATCCTCAAGGTAGTCTTTCATTAATCTCCAGGAAAGTTCGAAAGTCATTTCAAAAAACTGGATGATCCCAGCTCGTTCAATTTCTGAAGGTTCGGAGATATCAATATATTTTTCTAATAATAGAAAAGCCTTCTTGAAATTTTGGAATCTCTGTTTCCAACGGATTTCTTTATTATTCATGTTTAATTCCTTTTTATACCTTTTCTTTAACTTCTTCTTCAACTTTTAAAGCTAAATTATTTACCTTTTCCAGCAACTCATCAGCTTGTGTAAGAATATCGAATTTGAATTTCTCATCTTCGATGCTGCCCATATTTATTTTCACATTCAGATAGGCAGATTTTGCTGCTGCATTTGCTGTAATAGCTGCTACACCTGCATCAGAAAGAGCATTTTCATTTCCGATCTTTGCAACTTTCTGTGCAAGTTCCACTGCTTCCAAAGCTATTTGGAGTGTTTCCATTGGAACAAGAATAGCATTTTTAGTGGTTTCCTGGATAGCAGCATTGCGGATTTTCTTTTCTTCATCTGTTTTCTTGGGAAGGCGTGCTGCATCCATCATATCATAGAATGCCTGTGTATCTTTATCGATTGCATCGATGGAACATTCTTTAATATGCTGACCTGTTTCTGCAAGAACTTTGGCTTCGTTCCATACTTTCTCATAACCTTTTTTGCCAAATGTAAGATTGGAAACCATAGCAGAAAGCGCTCCGGACATTGATGAGCAAAGAGCTGCCACGCTACCACCTCCTGGTGCGGGAGAATCTGTGGAAAGCTCATCAGCAAATTCGCTGATCGTCATATTTACCAGGTTATCTTTTTCTGCGATTGCATATTCGATAACTTTTTCATTAATATCGAAAGAAGATAGATCATCCAGTCCCATAGATTGAACAGCAGTTTCAATGATCATTTTTTCCGGGATACCGGCACTTTCACCCAAACGGTTCAAGTAGTATTTGCCTGCCATCAATATTGCTTCTTTGGGAAGTAGTCCCACAAGCTCGCTTCCTGTAACTTGAATTCCCTTATTAGCAGCAAGTTCACGAACTTTCTCCAGAACCAGATGAGGAGGAGTTATTTTGTAGTTCGTCAGATTGATGCTGATCTGGGCGCGATTATATTCATCGATATACCAGCCCACAGCTTTACAGTTTTTAAATAAACCGGGAACCATCAGTTTTTTACCGTCTTTATCTTTTGCGATTTTGTTGTTTGCATCACGTTTAAAGCGACCTTTTTCCCGAATAGAAAGAGCCAGGTCATGAGCTTTCTTCTTATCACGTGAGTTCAGATTTATATTATATGCTATCAGGAATTCCCGGGCAGAAATTGCTGTTGCACCCGATTTTGCATTAAATTTATTCGGGCCAAAATCCGGATTCCAATATTCATCACCTTCGCGTGCAGCCAAACCTTCATATTCACCTTTACGGGCTTCTGCCAGGTTTTTCCATTCAGGTTTGGAAGCGGCATATTCATATAAGTAGATGGGAATTCCAAGTTCTTCACCAACACGCTTGCCAACCTTTTTTGCATATTCCACGCAGTCATCCATTGTTACACCGGAAACCGGAACAAAAGGACAAACATCGGTTGCGCCCATACGGGGATGAGCACCGTGATGTTTACTCATATCGATTAGCTGGGAAGCTTTTTTAATTGCCCGGAAGGCAGCTTCCATGGCAGAATCCGGGTCACCTACAAAAGTTACAACAGTTCTGTTTGTGTCTGCACCGGGATCTACATCGAGAAGGAAAGCACCTTTTACCGATTTTATTGCATTAGTAATTTGATCTATGATTTTTATATCTCTCCCTTCACTGAAATTGGGAACGCATTCGACTATTTTCATTTATTCCTCCGTTTATTTATTCATTTATTTTGATTATGACTGACTAAAATTGGCTGATTATTAGTCAATTATTTTGTTAGAAAAAGTATGAGAGTGAAAGGACGAAAAGGCGAAAGGGCGAATGCGAAAAAGCATATAATAAAAAAAGCTAGGTCAGGTTACTATTTCATTAACAGACACTTTCTTGTTGATTTTATTTTACCGTTCACATTTAATTTATACAGATACACACCGCTGGAAACCGGTTTATCATTTCCATCTTTGCCGTTCCAAACAAAAGAGTGTTTACCGGTTGGAAGCTGACCTTTGAAAAGCTGTTTCACTTTCTGTCCTTTAATGTTGTAAATCGAAATCTCCGTGTTCTCTGCCTGCCAAGCCGAAGCATTGCGAAGGCTGGTGTACTCCGTGGTTAAGTTAAAACTGATCTCTGTTGTAGGATTGAAAGGATTAGGATGGTTGGTTAAGTTATATTGAGATGACATAACGATTTCATTTTGATCAATAGGCAAGTCGTTAATATTAATAAGATAAGTGACCAAGCCGCTGGAGAAGAATTCACTATCGGAACCTACCGTATAACCTCTTTCAAATAAGATGGCAGCATCTGTATCGGTGGTAGCTGCCACCTGATAATCGCGATGAGAAGAGAAAACTTCATATTCTTCACCGGTAAGATTCGATGGAAGGGGAATACCGTCTTCTCCGATTATCTGCATCATATAAGTACAATGAGAATCTTCAATAGTAGTGCACCAGATAACAAGAAATTTATTACCCATTTTTATAGAACCCAGCCTGTTGAACGAATTGTAATTTTCAATAAAACAGGTCGTTCCATTCCAAATTGTTTCTCCCTGTAGATCGTATCTATCCATCAGAATGTTATAATCGGATTCTGCTTGATGGAAAAGATTGATGTAACCATCAAACAAGAATTTGTAGTTATAGAAATCAACATCTGTAAGAAGGTTTAGACCATATCCCGGGAAAACATATTCTCCATCCGAAGTTAAAATCTGAAACCCGTAATCTTCTAATCCGCTATAGCTTTCTCTCCATGTATAAACAAGATCGTCATTGAATTCATTCCAGGTTTTGATATGTGGTGTAAATTCAGGAAGTTCAACTCCCGGGAAAGGCCAATCGGCGGAAATGTTTCCACTCTCATCAATTCGATTGAAATAATATTCATCCAGATATTCAAAGTAGATATAACTGCCTGTCAGATTTGCAAACCCAGTGTCTCCATTTTCTATCAGGAGTGATCCGTTGCTGCCCCAGACCGGTGAATAATTGACGAGCTTCTGAGCTTTGATCTGACCGTTTTCCAGCCAGATCACAATAATGTTTCCTTCCACAATTTCTATTTTCGGTTTCGTTTGGTTATCTACAACATCATTGGTAATATCAACACCATTCGCTGAAAACACAGTTCCATCTTCATGCAATATTTGCCAGCGCACTCTGAGGAATTCTTCATTTTCTTTCAGTTCACTCCACACTGCCACAATTCCACCTTCCGGTAGAGGTTTTGCCACGAAATCGTTCTGGTAAGAAAAGGAAGTATCGGTTAGAGCAATGCCGAATTCATCGAAATATACTTCTCCTTCTGCTGATACACGTTGAGCAAAAATCCTTTTTTCCGAATATCTATAATCTTCCCACAAATAGTAGCTGGAATCATCATTTCCGACGATTTGGAAATTATCTATGCCGGAAAGCATTCCACTTCTGATATCGACACCATCTTCAGGAAGCAAAATATTACCCGATTGATCAAGACATTGGTATCTGAGATGTGATCTACCTTCTTTCATCAATTGCCAGGTACTGAAGACATTATTATTTACTTCATTGATCTGAATTCCATCTTGCGTCCAGACAGAGCTATATTCTGAACCAAGAGTAATACCATCATCTTCCCATAATTTGTTTCCATTCAAATCGATATTTTGAACTATTATGTCCGAACCAAAATACAACATAATATAACAACCTTGATCTACTTTAGTTTGTAAATCAAATAAGGGATAATAAATATCATCAAGTACCGTTAAAGTCCAAAGTGAATTTCCATTCAGGTCTGTTTTCTGGATTTTGAAAGTATATTCATTCGGGTTAGGTGCTTGAACTAAATATCCCATAAAAAAACTGTCATCACTACCGGTAAGCATTGTTCGGGAGTTTACATAAACTGCTTCATTGTTAATTTCTATTCCCGCTGCTCCCCAATAGATATTTCCGGATAGATCTACGCGTTGTCCAATTACAGATTCACCGGAACGCCAATAGATCACAAAATCGTTAGTTCCTACAGAAGTAATTTCAGGAGAATAATAGCTGGGCAGCGAAACAGCTACTACCTGATCCCAGAGAATTTCCCGGTCAAAATCGATACGGGCAGCCATCAGGTTTTCGTCACCGGAAAGTTCAATGTAATTAATGATAGAACCGCCGTAATTATCGGAGACGATATCTCTTAAACTGACATCCGTAAAAAGCGGATCAAGATTTGCCGACCAGAGATCAATGGCATCCGCATCCAGGTTAAATCCTATTATGTCATAATCCTCATAATTATCGTAAAAAATGTATGCACCGCCAATATTGTTGGCGATCAGGTAGGAATCTCTAATTTCTATGTTATCAACTATCAATTCGTTGTTTTGCGACCAGAGGATTTCGCCTGAACTGCTGATTTTTTGAGCATACATTCTATTATTTACACCTGTCCAAGTAATCCACATTGCTATTACACAATTATCGCTGGTAACTACAATTTTCTTTGCTCCCCAAAATGTGTTTATCTTCTCATCGAGAAGGAGAGGCTCACCATTGTTCCACAGCATGTTTCCTGCAGCATCTACTTTTTGGATATAGATGTTCCAGACGCTGGTTTTTGTGTCTGCCCAAATGCTGACGACTCCATCGTCCAAAGTTACGGAATTGCTTTCATAGGCAAAGTTTGTATTCTCTCTTATGATGACTGGTTCTTCAGCGTTTAATGATAAGAACAACAATAAAAATATTATTAGGGTAATATAAAATTTATTGTGCATCCTATTCTCCTCTATCTTCTGGTCTGGAAGATAATGATTTCCTATTTCGGTAAAAAAACACTTCTTCAATTTCCAGATATTGTTATCCACATTCTCATACAAAATATCACATTCCTTTCGTATTCAAGTATAATCATAAATTAGACATCACCGAAGATGTAAAAAGAATAGTTTATGTCAAATTAAAAAAAGTAACCGAGTGCTTGAGTGCCTTTAAAGTTGGGTAGAAAATGTAGGGACAGAACATTGTTCTGTACAAAATTCACTTTCCTGAACGGGATTTTAGGAACGAGGGAATTGTCTGAGTATATTTAAAGTCGAGAAGCATAGATTCCCGTTTGCACGGAATGACAAATGAATCGGGAATGACAGTGGAATCGGGATAGGGTTATTCTTCTTGCGTTTCTTATGCTTGCCAGCAAACCAATGGCTTGTAAACCTTTGGTTGGTTCCTTCTCCGTTTGGGAGAAGGACAGTAGGATGAGGACGAACTAAAACATCTTCCTGCCAGCCACCATGGTAGAGATGATCTCCACTTCATCATTTACATAAATTAGTTTGGATAGCAGTTCGCTGCAGTTGTATTTATCTTGCTCAGGGATTTTAAGGAATACCAGGTCGGCATCTTTGCCTTCTTCTACGGAACCGATAATTTCTTCTTTTCCCAGTACTTCGGCACCACCCAAAGTAGCATAATAAAATGCTTCCTGCGGAGATACAACGTATTCATCCTGACGGTAGCAGCACATCTTCATTACATTGAACATGGAAAGAGAAGTGCCTG
>JAIORR010000330.1 GCA_021108055.1 Candidatus Cloacimonadota bacterium | reverse complement strand
AAAGCTATCGAGATCTTTTTAACAATGCAACAGATGCAATTTACATTCAAGACAGGAGTGGTCGATTCCTCGACGTTAATCAGGGAGCTGTGGATATGTATGGATATCCCAGGGAATTTTTTATTGGTAAAACACCTGGATTTTTATCTGCTCCGGGAAAAAATGACATGAAAAAGATCATCGGTTTTGTCGAGGATGCATTTAATGGCAAACCCCGACAATATGACTTCTGGGGAATAAGAAAAAATGGTAAAGTATTTCCTAAGATCGTACGTTCCCAAAAAGTCTTTTATCTGGGGCAGGATGTAATTATTACATTTGCTTTAGACATCACAGAGCGTAAACGGGCAGAGGTTGCACTGCAGGAGAGCGAAAAGCAGTTGCAAACTTTGATCGATGCAATGCCGGATTTTGTTTGTTTTAAGGATGGAGATGGACACTGGCTCAAGGCTAATGATGCCAGCATCCGTATTTTCCAGCTCCAGGACATAGACTATCGGGGGAAGAAAGATTCCGAATTGGCAGAACTCAATAGTAAGCTTCAGGGTTCATTCCTTACCTGCAAAGAATCTGATGCAAGAGCCTGGAAGGTTAGAAGTCTTATTCATGCAGAAGAGACAATTCCTAATGCCGATGGTTCAGTCCGGGTTTACGATGTAGTTAAAGTGCCTGTTTCTCATCTGGTTGGTGAGAGGAAAGGTCTTGTAATTATAGGACATGATATCACCGATCGCAAAAAAGCGGAAGAAGTAATACAGAAAAGCGAAGAGAAATACCGCCTGCTTGCAGAAAATACCATCGATTGTATCTGGAAAATGGATAAAGATCTAAGATTTACTTATATTAATCCTTCCATTTTTACTATGCTGGGATTCACACCTGAAGAGTGGATCGGAAGCACCATGGCGGAACATTGCAGCCGAGATGAAATGCGGATAATTTTAGATATTATAGAAAAAGAAATTAAAAAAAATGAGAATTATACTACAACTTTTGAAATAATTATGAATCATGAAGACGGCAGGGAAATCCCTGTTGAAATAAATGGAAAGATACTTGTTAATAAAGATAACGAAATAATAGGTTTCCAGGGAACTACCCGTGATATTACCGAGCGTAAAAAAGCAGAAGAACAGATAAAGAATGACCTGAAAGAAAAGGAAGTCCTTTTGAAAGAAGTTCACCACCGCGTAAAAAATAATATGCAGATCATATCCAGCCTTCTGAAGATGCAGGCTAGCTATATAAAAGATGAAGAAGCAGAGAGTCTTTTTAAGGATAGTTGTAACCGCGTCAGGTCGATGGCGCTTATACACGAAAAGTTATATCAATCCAAAAATCTTGCTTATATCGATTTTAAGAAATACATGGGAAGCCTTATACCGCATTTGTTCAGCTCTTATGAAGTAAAAACAAGTGCTATCCAATTCGATATTGATGTAAATAATGTTCTTCTGAATATTAACACAGCTATTCCCTGCGGATTGATAGTGAATGAGCTTATATCGAATTCTCTGAAACATGCATTCCCGAAAGGCAGGAAAGGAATTGTATCTATAAGCATGCAGAAAAGAAAGGATGTCGATGATCCAAAGAAGCAGATGTTTACATTTATTATCAAAGATAACGGCATTGGTATTCCTAAGAGAATGGATGTAAAAAATACTGATTCTCTTGGATTTAAACTTGTTTATGCTCTTGCGGAACAGCTTCATGGAAATATTGAGCTTGACAGAAGAAAAGGGTTAACAATAAAAATACAATTCAAGGAATAATATTCCTTTTGCACTAATGATGGTTCATTAGCTTTGGTTGAACCATGCTTAGTGGGATTCGTTCTGAATTCGAAACATAGATATAGTATGCGATTTTTACAGGTCGCAGTAGTTTATGTGGAAAGGAGTTTACCATGGATAGAAAAAAAATAAACCTCTTAATTCTTGAAGACAATCCGGATGACGCTCAATTAATGGTCAAAGAACTTGAAAAAGAACAATATGAATTAAATTGGAAAAGAGTAGAAACCAAAAGAGATTTCGAAAAAGGTCTTTCAGAAAATCCCGATATCATCTTCGTAGATTATGCTGTTCCCTCTTTTAATGGTTTGGATGCTCTGATGGTAACAAAAAAGATTAAACCGGATATTCCCGTGATCATGGTTTCCGGTAAAATCGGAGAGGAAGTTGCTGTTGATTGTATAAAAGCCGGTGCCACAGATTATGTATTGAAAAACAGACTTTTTCGTTTAGAGGTAGTAACCAGACGTGCAATTAAAGAAACAGAAATACTTAAAGAGCAACAGAGAATAGAACATCACCTTAAAAAAAGCAGGGAACTTTATACTGATCTTTCTGACAATGCAAATGATCTTATTCATCGTGTAACTGCTGATGGACGTTTTGAATATGTGAACAAAACCTGGATGAGAACTCTTGGATATAATAAAGAAGATATACCTGAATTAAGATTATGGAGCATTATTCATCCAGATTCATTAGAGCATTGCAGAGAAGTTTTTGTTAAAGTTATGAAAAGTGAAACTGTGAGCAATATAGAAGCTGTTTTTTTAACTAAGAACGGCAAAGAAATTTATGTCGAAGGGAATGCAAATTGTTATTATAAAAATGGAAAACCTGTATCTACAAGAGGTATTTTTAGAGATATAACAAAACGAAAGCAGGCAGAAAAAACACTTCAAAATTCGGAAAAAAAATATCGTACCCTGGTCGAATCCCTGGAAGAAGGGATTGGAATCGTAAATAAAAATGAGGATTTTATTTTCGTTAATAAAACAGCAGCAGATATTTTTGGATGTTCAAAAGAAGAATTGATCGGAAAGAACCTGAAAGACTTTACTCGAGAAGAAGAATTTAAAAAAATACTTAAGCAAACATTAGCAAGAAGATCCGGGAAGACCAACCGCTATGAGTTTTCCCTGAATAGAAAAGATAGAATTATAAGAATTCTATCTGTTACCGCCACACCAATGTATGATGAAGATGACAAATACCAGGGCAGCTTCGGGATATTTCATGATATCACCGAAAATAAAACAGCAGGTAAAGCTTTGGAACGTAGAACTGCTCATTTAACTGCTTTAAGCAAGGCAGGACAGCAGATCACTTCTATTCTGGAATTAGATGCTTTACTAAATAAAATCGTGAATACTGTTTCAGAAGCTTTCAAATTTGGCTATGCAACCATTTTCCTAATAGACACATCGACCGATGAACTGGTTTTTAAAGCAGGTTCCGGCTATGATATTGAAAAGATAAAACATATTCGTTTTAAACTGAATGACCGTTCGATCTGCGGGTGGGTAGGTTCGAATGCAAAAGCTTCGATAATTCCAGATGTATCTGAGAATAAACATTATTTATCGTTAGAAATTCCAAAGGACATTAATTCGGAACTTACAGTTCCTATAAAAGTGAAGGGAAAAATAATCGGTGTTCTCGATGTGCAGAATAAAAAATTAAACGCTTTTGAAAAGGCAGATATCTTTACCTTGCAAACATTTGCAAACCAGGTGGGCGTAGCCATCGACAATGCTCGTTTGTTTGAAAAAACACATCAACAGGCTTTGGATATCAACTTGCTTTATGAAACAGGTCGTTTGCTTGCATTAAGCCTGGATTCTTCAAAGATTCTCGATAGGATCGCAAAACGCTGTACCGAAGTTATGAAAGCCGATCTATCTCTCGTTCGCCTGATCGAAAAAGATTTACTGGTTGTAAGAAGCAGTTACTTTCGTAATCCGGCAGAAAAGAAAGAAGTTGAAAAACTATTGGCAGCCAACCCACTTCATATAGGAGAAGGCATTGCCGGAAAGGTTGCGGAAAAAGGAGAACCCGCAATTCATAAAGGCGAAGATACAAAAAATTTAACACTTCCTGATTATGCAAGATATCTACGTGAAAAAGAATGGATAGTTGTTCCTATGCGAGTTGGTGCAAAGATCAACGGAGTTCTTACCCTGATCCGAAAAAGTGAGAAAGGAGTATTTCTCGAACGTGATATTGTTCTTGTTCAGGGAATTGCAGATCAGGCTGCCGTTGCTATTAAAAATGCCAGATTATATGAACAAGCTCAGATCGAAGTTGAAGAACGGAGAAATATTGAAGAAAAGCTTCGCGAAAATGAAGAAAAATTTCGTAGTATTACCACTACTGCTCAGGATGCTATTATTCTCATGGACAATGATGGATGTATCTCTTATTGGAATAAAGCTGCAGAACAAATATTTAAATATAAAAAGAGCGAAGTAATCGGTAAACCAGTACATTCTATAGTTGCTCCGCAAAAGTATCATAAAGGTTTCGTCGATGGATTTAAGGGCTTTAAAGAAACGGGTATGGGTGCTTTCTCAGGAAAAACAATCGAAATAACCGGATTAACAAAAGATGGAGTAGAGTTCCCAATAGAACTTTCGATCTCGGCAATTAAATTAAAAGGCAAGTGGAATGCTGTGGCAATTATCAGGAATATAAGTGAACGAAAACATTCGGAAAATGCTCTGAAAGATTCTGAAGAAAGATATAGAACTTTATTTGAAAAAGCATTAGATGGAATACTTATTGCCGATGTAGAAACTCGTAATTTCAAATATTGTAACCGTGCTGTATGCAAAATGCTGGGTTATAGTAAAGATGAACTGATAAAAATGAGTGTTAATGATATACATCCTGAAGATGAAATTGAACATATGATCTCTGAATTTGAAGCTCAAGTAATAAAAGAAAAAACATTGGCATCTGATATTCCATGCCTGAGAAAAGATGGTTCTATTATTTATGTCGATATTAATGCAAATATTGCTGTAATCAATGGGAAAAAATGTATTATTGGATTCTTTCGAGATACAATGGAACGCAAACAGGCAGAACAGGCTCTTAAAGAAAGTGAAGAGAATTACAAAATACTGGTTGATCATTCTCCACTTGGAATCCTTAAAATAGATACAAATGGGAATATCGAAGTGATCAACTCTGCATTACTGAAAATACTGGGTTCTCCTTCGGAACAGGATACTAAGAAAATAAACATGATAACATTTCCGCTATTAGTAAAATCCGGTATTTCAAAAATTATAAAAGAATGTATCAAGAAAGGAAAATCGATAAATGGAGAATTCCCATACATCTCTAAATGGGGTAGAGAAGTTACGGTTAATATTTATCTCACGCCGATTCTTGATCCCAAAGGTAAGGTTAGTGGCGTTTTGGGAATGGTGGAAGATATTAGTGAACGAAAAAATGTACAACAGGTTCAGGAAGTTATATATAATATTGCTACTGCTGTGATCACTACAAAAGATATTAAAGATCTTTTCCATTCGATAAGAAAACATCTCAGTAAAGTAATTGATACATCAAATTTTTATGTGGCTTTATATGATAAAGAAAAAGATATGATCTTACTTCCGTATGAAATCGATGAAAAAGAAAAATTTTCTTCATTTCCGGCAGGTAAAACATTTACGGCTTATGTCTTAAAAACCGGTAAACCACTTCTTGCAGATGAAGAAAAGGGTAGAAAATTGGTTGCATCGGGAAAAGTCGAAATGATAGGAATACCCGCAAAGATCTGGCTGGGAGTTCCATTGAAAATTGGAAAAGAAGTTATTGGTGTAGTAGTGGTTCAGAGCTATTCAGATTCTTCACTTTATACAAAAAGAGATATGGAGATATTGGAATTTGTATCAGAACAGATAGCTCTTGCCATCGAACGTAAAAAAGCAGAGAACGCTATCAGGGAAAGTGAAATGAGATCTGGAATGATCCTCAGAACTATTCCAAGTGGTTTCTTTACAATAGATGTTAATAGGATAATTACTTCCTGGAATAAAGGAGCAGAAGAAATAACCGGTTTAAGATCTACTGATGTGGTCGGTGAACATTGCCTTGATATTCTGGATTGTGAAGAATGTAGAAAGCATTGTTCTTTATTTGATGAAAAAATAGATAAGCCAATTATCGGAAAAGAATGTACACTTAATTTAGTAGGAAAGAAAATTACTATCTCAAAAAATGCAGATATACTAAAAGATCTGAAAGGAAATGTTATTGGTGCTCTGGAAAGTTTCGATGACGTTAGCGATAGGAAACGAACAGAAGAAGAGCTTATAAAGAAAAATGAGGAATTAAGTAAATTCAACCTATTTGCTGTAGATAGAGAACTGAAAATGGTAGAGTTAAAGAAAAAAGTTAATGAGCTTTTAATAAAATTAAAGAAAAAACCGAAGTATAAAATTATAAAATGATAAGCTGCGGAGTGTAATAAATGAAAGTTCAAATGAAGATTCTTACAATTATTTTTTCTGCAATATTGATAACAGGTGTTACATCTATTGTTATCGGAAGGCTCATTTCAAAAAATATTATGAATAAACAGATAACAGACCATTTAGTAACTGTTGCGTTATCAAGAACGAACTATATCATCACAGTTCTGGAAGAGTATAAAAAAGCCACTGAAATTCTGGCAGTTGGGAATCCCGCTAAAGATATCTTGAATTCCGATAAAAAGGATTCAATTAGAAAAAAACAAGTTCAAAGAAGGATAGCCAATACAATCGAGACAATAGGTAATATTTCAAGGATCAGAGTATTAGACAGGAACGGTATTGTTGTTGCTTCCAGCCATTCTGATGAAGGAATTGATGAAAGTGCGAACATTTTGTTCAAGAAAGGAAAAGAAAAAACATACATCGGTGATCTCCATATCTCTGACTATACGGGTAATCTGGTTATCAGCGTTGCATCCCCAATTATAATAAAAGGAAAGTCATCTGGTGTGCTTGTTATGAATTTCGACACAGAAGATGAACTTTTTAAAATAACTACGAACAAAATAGGATTAGGTCAGACCGGAGAGATATATCTGGTTAATAAAGAATGTATGATGATAACACCATCCGGAATTATTGACGATGCTGTATTGAAACAGAAAATTGAAATGAAACATCTGAAAAGCAGTATCTTCCAGGAACTACTTTATTTGCCGGAATATAAACCGGAAATAGTATTGACCGAGAATTATCTCGATGTGGAAGTGTTGAGGATTTATACGCATATTCCGGAAGTAGAATGGTGTCTTGTTACGGAAATAAACAAAGAAGAAGCGTTTGCACCAATTTTCTGGTTAACCTACCAGCTCCTTTTGATCCTGGCTATTCTTTTAGCTTTCGGGATCATTGTCTCTATCTTTTTATCAAAAGCTTTTACGGCGCCTATCATAAAACTATACACAGGTACAAGAGAAATCATTAAAGGTAACCTTGATTATCGGGTTGGCACAAAGGCAAGTGATGAGATCGGACAACTCTCCAGAGCTTTCGATGAAATGACCGAGAATTTGAAAGTCTATAGAAAAGAACTGGATTCATATAGCAAAGACCTTGAACAGAAAGTTGAAGATAGAACTGCAGAAGTGAAAAAGCAATTTTTGATAAGCGAGAAACAGAGAATTGCAACCTTGAATATTGCTCAGGACTTCGAAGATACCAATATAAAATTGATAAAAGAAATAGATAAAAGGAGAATAGCAAAAGAGAGTCTGCTAAAAAGTGAGAAAAAATTCCGTGATCTTTTTAAAAATGCTAATGATGTTATTTGGACTTCAGATATAAAAGGAAAATATCTCACGGTGAACCGTCTTTTTGAAGAACTGCTTGGATATTCCCAAAAAGAACTGATCAATAAACAGTCCATTTATCTTATCGTACCCGAGGATAGAAAGGTGTCCATCGAATATTATAAGAAAGTAATCTCGGGAAAATCTATTGAATACGAAGCAAAGATCCTTACAAAGAAGGGAGAGCAAAAGATATTCTGGTTGAAGCTGAGACCAATAAAAGAGAATAGGAAAGTAGTAGGAATACATGGCATCGGACGTGATATAACAGAGCGTAAACGGGCAGAAGAAAAATATATTAACCAATTGAAAAATATGATCGAACTCGGTATCAGTATGCGCATGGAATTGAAATTGGAAAATCTGCTGTACAATATCGGAAGTATGATAGTAAATTCCCTGGGCTGGGAACAGGTTATTATCTCTTTGAGAGATTATAAATCAGGAACATCGAGACCGGTGGCAATGGTTGGCTTTGATGAAAAAGTTAAAAAAGATATTCTCAGTAAACCTCCTGTCCCGATAAAAGGTACCTCAAAATTTCAAAGAGAGGAATTCAAAATAAGTCACTCATATTATATCGATCATAGGAATTGGGAAAAATTAAAAAAATATCCTGCACATCTCGTTGTTACTCATCAGAAAAGTCAAAAGCAGGAGGGGTGGGATGAAAGAGATGTTCTATTGATCCCGATTCGTGGGAAAAACAATATTCTGGGCTTCATCTCACCAGATAATCCGCTTAGTGGAAAAAGACCAACGGTAGAGATCATCCAGGCTCTGGAGATATTTGCAGATCAGTCAGCAGTTGCTATCGAGAATGCTACCCTCTATAAAGACCTGAAATCTTCTGAAAGTCGTTTTCATGATATTGTTAACAATTCCGGAGACTGGATCTGGGAAACTGACGAAAAGGGATGTTACATATATTCCAGTTCAATGGTCAAAGATGTTTTAGGATATAGTAGCGAGGGAATAATTGGTAAGTATTTCTATGATTTTTTTGCTGAAAATCAAAAAGATGAATTAAAGAAAATAATAAATGACTATTATAAAAAGAAAAAACCATTCAAAAATTTTATTAATAAGAAGATACATAAAAACGATAGTGAAGTAATTCTTGAAACAAGTGGAGTTCCCATAATCGGAAATAATGGTGAACTTGTCGGTTATAGAGGTGCGGATCATAATATCACACTGCGTCAGAAAGCAGCGGAAAAAATCAAGGCGTCTCTTCGTGAAAAAGAAGTTATGCTCATGGAAATTCATCACCGCGTAAAAAATAACCTGCAGATAATTTCAAGTATGCTGAAACTTCAGGCAGGTTATGTGGAGCATAAACCTTCTCTTGGATTATTCAAAGATAGCCAGAATCGTGTAAAATCGATGTCACTTGTACACGAAAAACTATATCAGTCCAAAGACTTATCCAGCATAAATTTCTCTAATTATGTGGAAAGCCTGATTAGTTTTCTTCTCAGTTCTTACGGTTCTGATCCGGATAAGATCAAATTGAAAATTAATATCCAGGAAGACTTGATCAATATTAGTACCGCCATACCAATTGGATTAATAATAAATGAACTGGTCTCGAATTCACTGAAATATGCTTTCCCAAATGGAAAGAAAGGAACTATTGAAGTAATTCTCATATCTCAAAAAGATAAGAAAAAATGTTTAATAATATGTGATGATGGAATCGGTTTCCAAGGTAAGATAGATTTTAATAATACAGATACAATGGGTTTATTTCTGGTTAATACTCTGGTAGATCAAATTCACGGGACAATTAAACTGGAAAAGAAAAAAGGAACATCTTTCAAGATCGTCTTTTCCGGTGTCAAATAGCTAATAGGAATATTTACTGATCCCTCTCTCTGAGTTTTTAACAAAGTTAAAAAATATTCGTTGTTCTTTTGTGAGATCAGATATTTCTTCTGCTTTTTTTAATGCCTGAGAAACATTTAAACCGGATTTATAAAAAATCTTATAAATATCTTTTATTGCTTTGATGCTATCATCAGAAAAATCTTTTCGCTGCAATCCGATTGTGTTCAGTCCTATGATCTGATATGGCATTCCGCCGCCGCGTGTAAACGGAGGAATATCTTTTTTCAATCCGGATTTCCCACCCACAAAGGCATAGACGCCGATCTTAACGAACTGGTTTATAGCTGTCATTCCGCCAATCGTTACATTATCATGAATATGAACATGACCTGCTAAATTAACAGCATTTGCCAGAATAAGCTTATTTCCGAGAATACAATTATGAGCTACATGAGTATATGCCATCAACAAACAGTTATTCCCAATCCGAGTCGGTTCATCCATTGTTGCCGATCTGTTCACCGTGCAGAATTCTCGAAAAGTATTATTATCTCCGATCATTAACTTTGTGGGTTCACCTTTATATTTCAGGTCCTGGCAGTCTGATCCGATGACGGCAGAATGAAAAAATTTATTTCTGTAACCGGTGGTAGTAATTCCATCTATCACTACATTTGAAACCAGTATGTTCTCATCACCTAATTTTACTTCGGGCCCGATAATGCAATATGGTCCGATGAGACAGTTTTTCCCGATTTCAGCTTTTGGATCAACGATTGCTGTAGGATGGATATTTGTCATTTTTCCTCGGTATTTCAAAAATATTTTTTCAAGAGATCTATTTTTTCATTACTTTTGCCAGGAAATCACCTTCGCATACTTTTGCATTTTCCACATAAGCATCACCATGCATTTTTGCAAGTCCGCGCTTCATAGATATAACTTTCAATTCAAATCGTAAAGTATCACCGGGCAGCACGGGTTTGCGAAATTTCACATTATTTATAGAAGCAAAATATGCAACATTTTCTTCTGGTTTTTCCAGTGCGTTCAATAGCATGATTCCACCAGTCTGAGCCATAGCTTCTACGATAAGGACTCCCGGCATAACCGGATGCTCGGGGAAATGTCCCTGAAAAAAAGGTTCGTTTATTGTTACATTTTTTATGCCGATGATACTTTCACCGGCTTCGAATTTTATGATCTTATCTAAGAGAAGGAATGGATATCGATGAGGTAGTATCCTTTGTATTGCATCTATATCAAATACGACATCGTCGATCTTCTTTTTTTGATATGTTTTTTGAAATTTTTGCTTTTTATGAAGCTTTCGCAATTTCTTCACTAATTCAACATTAGTTTTGTGTCCCGATCTTGCAGCCAGAATATGACCTTTGATAGGAACTCCGAGAAGTGCCATATCTCCTATCAGATCAACAACTTTATGGCGAACAAATTCATTATGATATCGCAGTTTTGTATGATTCAGGATTCCATCGTTTCCAATTGTGATCTTGTCTTTATATCCAAAGATATTTTTCAATCTTTCGATTTCTTCTTCCGGTGTATTTGGATTGGCTACAACCAATGCGTTCTTAAGGGAACCGCCCTTTATCAATCCCGCTTCTTTCAACATTATTATTTCATGAAGGAAACAAAATGTTCGGGCAGAAGCAAAATCTTTCTCAAAATGACTCAATGAAGGAAGAAATGTATATTGTGTTCCCAATGCTTTTTGTTGGTAATCGACCATAAAAGTTACTTTAAAGCTGTCGGAAGGAACGATCACAATATCTACATTATCGGTGGGGGATGAAAAAGAAATCGGTTTCTCAAATTCAAGATATTCTCTTTCAGATTCTTGTTCTACTATCCCTGCTTTTTTTAAAAGATCAAGAAAGATAATTGCGCTTCCGTCTGCCACCGGAGCTTCCTGTCCGGTTACTTCAATACGGATATTATCGATATTCAATCCTTTAACCGCAGAAAGAACATGCTCGATCGTAGCAACAGTAGCCTTTTTATAGCCGATAGTAGTTCCTCGCGAAATATCGACTACATGATCGATATCCGCAGGTATTTCCGGATTCCCTTCGAGGTCGGTTCGAATAAAAACAATTCCTTCATCTTTTCCTGCAGGTTTAAAAGTAATAGTTGAAATCTCTCCGGAATGTAAGCCTACTCCTCGATAACTCATCTCTTTCTTTATTGTCTTTTTGAATTCAGTCATTATTTACTCTTCTGTTTCTTATTGATCTTATTATAGTATTTTACTATTTCAGGTATTTTTTTCTCAGAAGCAATAATTCTTTTTTTTAAACCGGCATCGATTGCAGGTGTTCCAAAATATTTTGCTCTTTTGGGTATCGAGCCACTTACTCCGGATTGTGCTCCGATCATTGCTTCATCATCTATTTTCAGATGACCGGCAACGCCTACCTGACCTGCAAGATAAACAATATCTCCTATCTCGGTGCTTCCGGCAAGTCCAACTTGGGAACACAGAATGGAATTTCTTCCGATCTTGCAATTATGTCCTATCTGGACCAAATTATCGATCTTTGTTCCATTTCTTATGATCGTGGAACCAATAGCTGCTCTATCTATTGTAGTATTCGCACCGATCTCCACATTATCTTCGATAATAACATTTCCAACTTGCGGGATCTTGTTCTGTATCCCGTCGTGAAAAAGATAACCGAAACCATCAGCACCTATTACACATCCGGCAAAAATAGAGACATTATTTTTTATTACAGTATCTTCATAGATGGTTGTATTCGGATGAATACGGCAGTTACTGCCTATCTTCACATTTTCATTTATCACACAGTTGCTATAGATTTTTGTATTATCACCGATGATAACATTATCACTTATTAACACATTATTACAAATTGTGATATTCCTGCCGAGTTTTGCCGAACCGGATATGATCGCAGTTCCGGAAATATTGCCTTGAGATTTGGGAGAACAGAGTTCCAACCAGGTTTTTACCAGCATTATAAAATGAATATATGGCTTATCGATCAAAAGAAGATTCGCATCTGGTTTCAGATCAATATCAAAATCTTTTGGAACGAATATAAAACCCGACTTTGAGTCCTTCAAATCATGAAGATATTTATGATTTTCATAGAAACAAACTGATTTGTCATCAGCTTCCGGAAGTTCTGCTACATTAGTAAGTTCTACTTCATTTTTTAATATAAGCTCGCCACCAAGTTGGGTAGAAATCTTTTGGGGTGTGAGAGCAAGATTAAATTGCTTCATTTTTGTTTTGGTTCTGTTGTGTCCGTTGTTTCAGTTTTTTCCAATTCATCCAATATCTGGTCTGTGATATCCAGGCTTGGTTTTGCATAAAGAATACCACCGGCAGCAGCATCCAAAACTATAGTGTAATTATTTTCTACAGCAACTTTTTCGATAACATTTTTCAATTTTGTTAAAATCGGCTCCAGAAGTTCGTTCTGTTTCTGTACTAATTTACCATTCTCGCCAAATAATTCTTGAACTTTCTGTTGTCTTTGCTGGGTTAATTCCATAATTTTATCTTCAGCTTCCTGCTTACCGGATTCTGTCAGGATCATTTTTTTGCTTTCATAATCAGAATAAAGTCTTTCGATCTCCGTATCCAACTCTGTAACTTCTTGTTCCCATTTCTGCTTTTCATTCATAAGGATTGTTTGGGCTTCCTGTGTTTCATCACTGGTCATCATTACTCTTTCGGTATCGATATAAACGATCTTTGCCGTCTCGGCAAAAGCTACTGAGAATAACAAACCAATAAGCACGATAATAATAGTTCTTTTCATTTTATTCCTCCAATTTTTTTTTAAAATCATTAAGACCTTTTCTAAATTCAATAATTTGAAGTCAATAGAAAAAATTATACTTCAATATTACAGGATACTTCATAATACTCATTTTCTTTTACTGCTGAAATAGAAAAAGATGCAGTTTGAATATGTCTTTCTATAATTTTATGAAAATAAAAATCCAATGCAAGTGTAGTATTTTTTTCAGGAATTTCTTATATTTACTATCTTAGTTGACATCGATAGAGAATTTTGGAAATTTGATTTTTGATATTTTCTTGGAGGAATAAAATGAGAAATTATATTCTTGTATTACTGATAATAACGGCTTCGTTGTTGAATGCAAATTATAAAGTATTGGAACGATCTCCACAAAGGATGGTTATTCATTTTAATATTAAGGACTTTTCCATTTCCGAAGGCGAGGATTTCACTTTTGTGAATATTCCTAATTGGACAACAGAAGCTGTTCCGGGAACTCCCGATCTGCCGTTCATCATCCTGAATGTTGCTATTCCGCCAGGTGGAAATATCAAAACAAAACTGATTTCAAAAAATAGAGAAAATTATATATTAACAAAACCTGTTTCTCCTATACCTCGGATTCAAAAAGGCGGCAAAACATTTGATTTTATTTACGAGATAGACAGCGAACTTTATACGAAAAAGATCGTAGAAACGGTTCAAGTATTGAACGAAAGCCGTTATCGTTATTATTCATTTGTTCCCATAAAAATATCGCCTTTTTCTTATAATACTGCCGCAAAAGAAATAACTTTCTGTAGTAATTTGATCCTTCAGATAGATATCGAAGGAGACACTTCTTTCAGGAATGAAATTCATGATAAATTCGATCTTATTTACAAAGATTTTATATTGAATTATGAAACTTCGAAATATTGGAGAACAAAGGAAATAAAAAAAATAAATTCAATGTCCTTTGAAAAGTCGGATTTCTGGTATAAATTTGAGGTCGAACAAAATGCTTTGCACAAACTGACTTATGAAGAACTCTCCCAGCTTCCATCCTTCTGTGAACCGGATTCCATTCGCATTCTTACAATGTATAGGAAAATAATAAATGATGATCCACAAAATTATGAATTCGAGCTTATCGAAGTTCCGGTACTCGTTGATGCTGGAAATGACGGAACTTTTGATAAAGATGATAACGTTTATTTCTTTAAAGAAAATCATGAAGACCCGAGATTACCGATTTATTCTACCCGAAAAATATATTGGATCACTTTTGGTGGAGAATATAAAAACAAGCCATTGCGAATTAACGATGTTTTGAATAAAAATTCAGCTATTCCTGCAGGAAATTTCCGGAGAAAAAAGATAACAGGATATTCTACAAGGGAAGATATAGATGCTATAATCATCTATCCCGAAGAAAATGTTTTCCGGTCTCAGTCGGAAGAATTTAGGGATATACATTCCGAATTGAGTTTTGAACTGAAAAGCCAGCAAGATATTTTTGATG
>JAIORR010000158.1 GCA_021108055.1 Candidatus Cloacimonadota bacterium | reverse complement strand
CTCATACTGGCTACATCTACATCATTATCTCCACAATGGGTTAGGGCATTGATAACGGCTGAACTTAAAAGTGATCCACTACTATTCGCGATCTTTAAGGGCATAATACTGCAATTGCCAGCTACACCTGAAACACCGATTGAATTATTTACTTCTGCTGCAGCAATACCAGCACAACAAGTTCCATGACCTTCATCATCACTGTCATCCATTGGATCACTATCACCATCTCCGTAATCCCAGCCGCTAACGCAGTTATTGTTCAAATCAACATGATTATAATCAACACCCGTATCTATAATCGCTATTATAATACTGGAATTACCATAACCTTGGGCATCGTCCCATGCTTCTTCTATATGAGAATCAAAACCAACTGTTCCAACAACTGGACCAGTATGACTACCTGAACCTGAATTGTAACTATGCAGTTGAGCAGTATTATCATGACCCCAGCATTCATCGAAGTAAGGATCATTGGGAGTTACAGATAGGTAAAAAATATGCTCAGGATTTGCATGCTCGATATATTCATTTCTAGAAATATTGGTTATTGTGCTTTCAATATCAGTTCCAATTGGAACAAATAGTAAATACCATCTATTGAATCCATTTTCTTGTTCCCAAATTTTATCTAATACTGGTCTGTGTGCTAAATTAATTCTAGATACGCTGATCGATTTAAAGACATTGTCTAATTCATCCAATCCGGTATTTGAATAATCACCTTCTTCAGTTAGAACTGAATTTAATCTTTCAGATGCGTCTTCCGATAGTTTAACTTTTATTCTATCATCAGCGTACAAAGGTCTTCCCATACTATCTTCTCTTACATTTATAGCAAATGCTGTTTGAAGAAATAGTGTAATAAATAAAAATAAAATGAACAATTTTTTCATAAAATCCTCCTAATTTAAAATCTTTTTTTACATATCAATTTCCTTGATATTTTTTCTTTGAATTATTCACATCCAACCCTTAATAAATGAAAAGCTCGATTGTGATGTTTTCTTTTCTCTCTTATATCGGCGGAAATAATTCACCCTAACTTTCGACATTCACGATTCCATAAATATCCTCTTTTTAGATAGTAAATGAAAAATGATTTAATTTCGATATTAACATTTTAATTTTTCAACATTCTAATTGTTTCAGTTCTACAATGTTTTCATAAATTTACTTGCGATATTTTGCTATTAATTTTCTTGGTATTTCGATATTAACATAAACATTATTTACCATTTCTTCCAGTGGACAATTTGGAAAAAATTATTAAATAATGTCAAATAAAAAATTATTTTTTTGTGACCACCGAAAATATTTTAAAAAGATCATTCTTTACATTAACCACCTGCTTGAGCTGGTGATAATAGAGCACACTCTCTTTGATCGAGCGGTTTTAACTGTTTATTGAAGCTATTGTAAAAAACTATTAAATTTGTTATTTGATATATTTATACTATTTACGTTAGTGTGAAACAACTTAAGTCAAGATCATCCGGTAGATTCTGGATAACTTAGCTCAAGTTTAATAAATTTATTTCAGCAGCAGCATCTTCCTGCTAATTTCTCTTTTACCCGTTTTTAATTTGTAGAAATAAATTCCGGCAGAAACAGGTTTGTTTGTTTGATCTGTTCCATCCCAAACGATTGAAGATTGTCCTTCGACTCCGCTCAGAATGACAGGGAACGTTTTGATTTTCTGTCCTTTGATATTATAGATAACAATCTCTGCCTGCTCGGGCGTAGTCCCACGAAGCCCAGCGTCTTTGCGAGAAATATTAAAATATATCGTTGTGAACGATTTGAATGGATTTGGATGATTTGATAATTTATAATCATGAAATGATAATTGATCCTCATCTGCTGAAACCGGATTCCATATCATATCTACAAATTCCGGATGGTCGATGAAGGGATTGCGGTTTTCCTGGTAAGAATAAATTCTATCATTCCGTTGAATTTCCGGGTCATCCACAGGGTCTTGCTGATGCCATTGCAGAAGTGTTGATTTAAGAGCATGATAAGGCTCTCCATCGGGTGATGAGGGAATATAATCGACCATTTCCAGATCGTGCTCTCCACCTTCTCCTTGATAACGTACTTCCATATAAAATATCATCCTGGCAATATCTCCCTTCGCTTCGTCTCTCGGTTCCCATGAATCACTGTCACGAAAGCATCCTGTAGCTCCATCTCCATCTATATATTCATTTCCGCCATTATCAAAATCCAGGTTTCCCCTGGCAGAATTAACAGATGTATCACAAGCCCTGATGTGATGTGCATCGGTTCCTTCCGGAGGTGCAGTTCCAAAATCACCGTGAGATTTAGCCCATACATGTTCTCTGTTCCAGTTCGATGCACCTCCACCGAATTCATCTTTTGCTCTCGACCAGCCGGTGTATATCAAAATAACATTGCTTGAGTTTTCCGGGTCTTCGTCTGTATCCGGCAGGATATAATCTCTCAAAGCATCATAAGAATATTCTATATGACCACTGATAATATCGTTCAAAGCAGATTTTAATTCTTCCCCGCTTAAGCCCTGCGTTCCATCATAATAGCCGGAAGGGATCTGGGCAAAAAGATAGGTATTCAATAAAAGAATTATTATAAAACTGATGTAATTATTTCTTCTCATTTTTCATCTCCTGGTAAAATTATTTTTTTAATATTTTATCTGTCAAAGATTTTCCTGATGATGTTCATATCCACTCTATTTATTGACACATAAAACCGTACTTCTTTTTTTGAATAAGACTAAAAAACAGGAACGAAAATGGATATAGATGAGAAACGAAATATTTTTGAAATCCAGGTTGAATTGAATTTTAAACTCGATCTCGTAAAGATCTTTGGAAACAGGAATCCTGTTCATCTTGAAATCGGATGCGGACGTGGGGAATTCATTGTTCAGAAAGCTTCCGGAAATCCTGAAACGAATTTTCTGGGTATTGAAATAAAAGAAAAAAGAATAAAAACTATTTTGAGGAAACTTGATATAAAAGTTCATAGGAACGTGAGATTGCTCCAATTGAATGTAGATGAAAAAATAATTGAATTCTTCCCAGAAGAATCGTTCCGGATGATCTACATTATTCATCCCGACCCGTGGCCAAAAAAAAAGCATCACAAAAACAGGCTCATTCAGAATACTTTTATCGATGCATTATACAAGATATTACAGCCCGATGGTATTCTTAAGATCGCAACAGACCACGAAGAATATGGAAAACGGATAATATATAAATTTAATAATAGAAAAGATTTTATTTCAAAATACAATGAAGGTTTTACGAAAAATCCAGATAAAGATCATATCGAGACCCACTTTGAAAAAAAGAAAAGAGAAGAAGGCTTCGAGCCTTTTTTCATGAATTACAGGAAAATTTAATTTACCTGAATCGGCTGATTTGCCAGGGAGTAATGATGGATAAAACTAAACTGGAAAAAATATATAAAAACAGTATCGAACATTCCAGCGAATATTACAGTCCGTTTGCCTGTAAGAACGAGGAAGCATTTCGTTTGGAACAAGAAGATAACTGTTATATGAGAACAGCATTTGCAGTTGATAGAGACCGCATTCTTCACAGTGGTGCCTATCGAAGATACCAGGGAAAAACACAGGTTTTTTCGTTCACCAATATGTTCGATGAAGAAACCTCGAACCGTAGTTTGCATACAACTTATGTTTCTCAGATTTCCCGAACGATCGGCAAGATGCTAAAAATGAATCTGGAACTGGTGGAAGCGATCGCCCTGGGACACGATCTTGGTCATCCTCCTTTCGGACATGATGGTGAAGTCTCACTTAGCAAAAGCTGCATAAAACATGACATTGGTGAATTCCACCATAACATCCAAAGCCTGCATATAGTCGATCATATCTCACACCAGGGAAAAGGAATGAACCTTACATTTCAGGTGAGAGATGGAATAATTTCCCACGATGGAGAAGTTCACAATACTATTTTAAAACCTCAGAAAAATAAAACCGAAGATGATATAAAAAAATATATCGAGCAGAAGAAAAATGGCGTTGCCGTCAAATGGATGCCTGCAACTATGGAAGGGTGCATTGTAAGAATTTCCGATACGATCGCTTATATTGGACAAGACATCGAAGATGCCATTCGTCTGAATATCCTGAAACGTGAAGAAATCCCGAAGGATTGCGCTGAATATCTGGGAAATACAAATAGTCAAATTATTGATACACTGGTGAAATGCGTAATATTAAACAGTTTTGAAAAAGATTTTGTGGCATTCGACGAGGAAACTTCTCATTACTTATTTAAGCTCAAGAAATTTAATTATTCAAATATCTACACAAACGAAAATGTGAAAAAAGCTCAAATGATAATCGATAAAAGCATGGAAATTCTTTTCGAGCAATACATGCAGGATATAGAAAAGAAGAACCATAATTCAAAAATCTTTACACAATTCCTGAACAGAAAAAGTGAAGTGTACATGATGTCATTTTCCAATTCCGAAAAAGCAAGAGACTTCATTGCAACTATGACGGATCGGTATTATAATGAAGAAATAAAAACATACCTTCTGCCGGGAAGTTTTTACTGATTAAGACTTTAGATACATTAATATATAAAAAAATAAAATAAATTCAAAAAAATCTTGTTCTTATAACTACACTTCAAATATTTTGTTTTTAGAAATAGGAAACTTGAAATTAAGAGGAAATATAATGGAATATATAGATTTTCAAAAAGAAGTACAGAAAATTACAGATCGCATCTCTTATATCAGGAGGTTACTTTGACACTGCTTTAATCGAGCAGAAAATTAAACAGAACGAAAAAGAGATGAATAATCCTGATTTCTGGAATGATCAAAAAAGAGCACAAAAAGTAACAAGAGAGATCAACAATCTTCGTATTCAACTGGAAAAAGAAAAAAAAATACAACAGATCGATGAAGACCTGCAAACATATATCATGCTGCTGGAAGAACATTTCAGTGATGATCTACTAATTGAAGCTGTAAGTGAACTCGAAGAGAGAAAACCCTATATAGATGATGTTGAAACTCAGTTTTTATTAAATGGTAAAACCGATTTTAACGGAGCGATCTTAACTATTCATCCCGGAGCTGGTGGAACAGAATCTCAGGATTGGGCAGAAATGCTTTTGAGAATGTATCTCCGTTGGGCAGAGAAGTCGAATTTCAAAGCAGAGATAGTAGATTATCTGCCGGGAGATGAAGCAGGATTAAAAAGCGTAACCGTTGAAATTTTTGGCGATTATGCTTATGGTTATTTAAAGGCGGAATCCGGAATCCACAGGTTGGTTAGAATATCTCCATTCAATGCACAGGGAAAAAGGCAGACTTCATTTGCATCCGTTTTCGTATGTCCCATTATCGAGGATGATGCAGATATTGAGATCGACCAGAAGGAACTTAGGATCGATACTTACAGGGCAAGTGGTAAAGGCGGGCAAGGTGTAAACACAACCGATTCTGCTGTTCGAATTACTCATCTTCCCTCCAATATCGTTGTTCAATGCCAGAATGAGCGTTCACAGATCATCAACCGAGAAGTTGCCATGAAGATATTGAAATCACGCTTGTATCAATTGCGAGAAGAAGAACGCGAAAAAGAACGAAAGCAACTTGAAAATTCTAAAACGGATATCGGCTGGGGAAACCAGATACGGTCTTATGTTTTTCATCCCTACCAGATGGTGAAAGATCATCGCACAAATTTCGAGACCGGCAATACTTCTGCAGTTATGGATGGAGATTTAAATAATTTTATCAATGCCTACCTTAAATTTATGGCAGAGAAGAAGAAATAAATGGTTGAATCAAAATGAATTACAAAGATTTAATTGCAAAACTGGATAAATCGCAAATGCCGCGACATATCGCTATTATCATGGATGGAAATGGACGTTGGGCAAAACTGCATAAAACAAAAAGGGTCTTTGGACACAAAAAAGGTGTGGAAGCTGTTAGAAGAATCGTGGAAACGGCGGTGGAAGCAAAACTGGAATACCTGACGATCTACGCTTTCTCCACGGAGAATTGGACTCGTTCAAAAGCAGAGGTGAATTACCTGCTGAAACTGATAATGGATTCACTTATAAATGAGATCAATGAACTTATAAAAAATAATGTGAATATCCGATTTCTGGGAAGTGAGAAGGATCTATCCGAACAATATAACAAGAAAGTTCTGCAGAATTGTAAGAAAAGTTGGAATAACACGGGATTGCACCTGAACGTAGCAATGAACTACGGCGGCAGACGAGAACTTTTAGAAGCTTTCAATAAAATTTTGCAGGATATAAAACCCGGGGAAATGGCAGATCAAAAGATCGATGAAAACATGTTAAAAAACTATCTTTACACCGCAAATATGCCCGATCCCGACATGATAATCCGAACAAGTGGAGAAAAACGTCTTTCCAATTTCCTGATCTGGCAGAGTGCTTATTCCGAATTATGGTTTACAAAAACACTGTGGCCGGATTTTAGTCGTGAAGAATTCATTCAGGCTATTCTGGACTTTCAGAAAAGAAAGAGAAGATTCGGTGCAAGGTGATTTTGAAACTTTGAACCTGTGAATGAATAAAGGAAATTATATGGAATTATTTAAAAGAATATTGATCGCAATAGTTTTTATTCCGATAATTCTGCTCGTATTCTATTCTGGTGGCTTTGTTCTTACTTCTTTTTTTGCTATCGTAGTGTTCGTTCAAATGTTCGAGATTCGAGAAATGCTTCTTAAGAAAGGAATCTTTCTTCCAAAAATAATTATTCCATTAAGTATTCCGGTTTTTATAGCTTCGGCTCATTATGGGCTGAATGAAATATTAGTTTCGTTTCTTATTATTTTCATTATTATTTCCGGTAACGATCTTTTCAAAGGTAGATTGGAAGGAGCTTTCAGCAGGATATCTGCAAGTATGTTCTCGATCATTTATACAGCAGTATTTTTATCTACGATCTGCAGGATCCGGGTTATGGAAAATGGAATATTTCTCATAATGAGTTTAATAATCCTGACCTGGATCACAGATATCTGTGCTTATTTTGCAGGAAGATTTTTTGGAAAGCATCGGGGAATATTCAAAGCCAGTCCGAAGAAAACACTGGAAGGCTTTATTGCAGGTACATTATCTTCTTTTGCTGTAGCATTTATTATAGCATATTTCATCGAACTCACTCTGTTCCAAACTTTATCTCTGGTAGTTTCAGCCGGAATATTCGGACAGTTTGGAGACCTTTTTGAATCTATGATAAAACGAGATGCCGGAATTAAAGACAGTTCGACACTACTTCCCGGTCATGGAGGATTGCTGGATAGATTCGACAGTCTTCTTATCTCATCTCCTGTATTATATATTTTGTTAATAATTTTTTAAATAGGATAAATATGACTAAAAAAGAAAAGAAAGACGTTTTTAACTTTTACAGTTCGGATGATCAAGAGAAAAAGGACTCTACCAAGATCGTACTGATCACAGGAGGAGCCGGTTTCATCGGATCAAATTTCATTCGTTATCTTATGAAACAATACCCCGAATACAAGATCATTAACTTTGATAAACTCACTTACGCCGGAAACTTAAATAACCTTACATTGATAGAAGAAGACCCGAACTATGTTTTTTTGAAAGGTGACGCTGCAAATCCTGAGGATGTGAAAAATGTTTTTGAACAATTCAGCCCGAATTTCGTAGTTCATTTTGCTGCAGAATCTCATGTGGACAGAAGCATATTAAATCCTGATATATTTCTGCAGACAAACGTTCTTGGAACTCAGATATTGTTAAGTTACTCACGTGAATATAATGTCGAAAGATTCATACAAATATCTACAGACGAGGTTTATGGTTCTATGGAAAAAAATATTTCCTGTAACGAATATGCCAAATTAGCACCAAATAATCCTTACGCCGCCAGTAAAGCTTCAGCAGACCTTCTTATCAGGGTTGCTCATCAAACTTACGGTCAAAAAGTAAATATTATTCGCGCTTGCAATAACTACGGTCCTTACCAGTTCCCGGAGAAATTGATCCCTGTAATAATATATAATGCTCTTAATAATAAGGAACTGCCAATATTTGGAGATGGAACCAACATCAGAAACTGGATGCATGTGGATGATCATTGCCGTGCGATCGATCTGGTTCTACACAAAGGAAGATCGGGTGAAATATACAATGTTGGTGCAGATAACGAATGGGAAAACATCAAACTCGTAAAGCATATTCTGAAAGAGCTGAAACTTCCTGATGATCTTATCCAATTTGTTATCGACCGCAAAGGACACGACTTCCGGTATTCATTAGATTCTTCAAAGATAAAACAAGAACTTGGCTGGAAAACCACAATTGATTTTAAAGACGGGATAAAGCAGGTCATAGATTGGTATAAAAGCCATCTGGACTGGATAGAAGAAATCCAGTCTGGCGAATATATGAAATATTTTGAAAGGGTTTATAAAGAAAGGATCGTGGAGCAGGATTAAATGAAATACTTATTTAAACTTTTAATATCTCTATCGATACTTTTTGGATGTTCGATAAATAAAGATATTATTGAAGAACCCCGCAATATTGAAGTTAATATTGATGAAAATTATATACCTGCAAAAAAAGATACACTCAACCGGATCGTCACAGAAAAAAATATCGAAATAGATTCGTTATATTCTATAATCGCGGAATTGAATTTTACTGTAGATTCGCTTACATCGGCTTTAGAAATATCAAATAGCAGGGTTGCTGTAAATCCTGATTTTCAGATACCGGATACAATAACTTTCGCAGGAAGATTATTCGACCTGAAAAATGAACGGATCTATAGTAAATTTGAAAATATTTTTAAGAACGAACTTAAACCTGCCCATAAATTTATTCCAAGAAGCGGGAAATACTTTGCAATATTCGATTCTGTTTTTTCCAAATATGATATTCCGCTCGACACAAAATACCTGGCAATTGCAGAAAGCAGATTAAGTCCTATGGCAGGTTCGAGAGTAGGTGCTGTGGGGATCTGGCAGTTTATGCCCAAAACTGCAAAGGGATTTGGAATGAAGATCAATTCCTTTGTAGATCAACGCAGAGAAGTCTTTATTTCTACCGAATCTGCAGCAAAATACCTGGTAAACAGTTATAATTACCTTTCAGATAGAGGTTCGGAAGACTGGCTTTTGGCAATGAGTGCATACAATGCTGGTGCAGGAAGTATTGCCCGGGTAATGAAACGTCAGGGTGGAAACGACTTTTTTGATCTTCTGATGAGAGTTGATGAAACTCATCAGTATGTGTGGAGAGCAGTAGCCATTAAAATGATCTTTGAGAATGAAGAAGCTATTTTCGGGAAAAAATTTGAACGATATCCACCGCTTCTAAAAGATGCATACAGGGTCAAGCTCAAACTGAAAGGACATTATAAAATAGATGATTGGGCAAAATACCAGGGCACTTCTATTGGAAAAATTCTGGAATTGAATCCCTGGATAAAAATATATAAGCAAAGTAGAAAGAAATATTCGGCTGTGAATAATGTTGTTCTTCCTCCGGGTGAATATCAGGTTCTGGTTCCCAGAGGAAATAATATCGATCTTGAAGCTCTGGCACAATTGGAAAAGCAATTTCTGAAAAAGAACGAAGGTTTCTTTACACATCACGTCGTAAAAAAAGGTGATACACTCTATGATATTGCACGTAAATACAAAACAACTGTTTCACGCATAAAAAACATTAACGGACTTCGTTCAAATACGATCTATCCGGGTCAGAAATTGAGATTATACAGCACTTCTACCGGATATTCAAATAAGAAAAGCAACAACTACTATATTGTAAAAAAAGGTGATTCTGTTGGTGTGATCGCTCAAAAACTAAAAACCTCTCAAAAACGAATAATTTCTATGAACAATCTGAAAAATAAAAACGGGATCGTCTTAATTATTCCCGGACAGAAATTATATTATTAATGAAAACAAGAATTCGTAAAATGACATTTGAGGATCTTCCCAGGATCACGGAAATCGAGGAAGAGATATTTTCCGTTCCATGGTCTAAACAAATGTTCGAACAAGAAATAAAAAATCATTATGCATTCGTTATCACAAACGAAGAAAACAACGATTTGATAGGATATGTGTGCGGCTGGATAGTATTAGATGAATTTACTATCACAAATATCGGCATCGCCAAAGCCTTACAGAAAAAAGGATATGGAAGATCATTAGTTAGATTCATTATAAGTGCATTAATAAAAGAAAAATGTTTTAAATTCTTTCTGGAAGTAAGAAGTTCAAATATTCTGGCGATCAGGCTTTATGAAACATTTGGATTTAAATCGGCAGGTATCAGAAAAAATTATTATCAACATCCTCCGGAAGACGCAATTATGATGAAATTAGATTTTTTTTCCTTATTGGAAAAAGATAAAAAACAGAAAGATCAAGAGCAATGTTTTCATTATACATCGATTGATAACAAAGTAATAAAAGGAAAAAATTCATGTTAGAACATAAGGGATTATTTATTACCTTCGAAGGCATTGAAGGCTGTGGAAAATCTACTCAGGCAAAACTATTGAAGCAATATTTCACCTCAATGGGAAAAGAAGTTTTTTTGACGCGTGAGCCCGGAGGACCAGAAATTTCCGAGAAAATACGTGATATTCTTCTTGAACCTGAAAATAAAGAAATGCTTCCGGAAACGGAAGTTCTGCTTTATATGGCAAGCCGCAGCCAGCATACGGGAGAATGGATCATTCCATTATTGAATGAAGGAAAGGTTGTCATTTCAGATAGATATTACGATTCTACCATTGCCTATCAGGGAGCTGCCAGAAAATTAAATAGAAACATTATTGACATCATTATCGATTTCGCAACGTTTGGTCTCGAACCGGATATCACTTTTTTGATCGATCTGCCGGCTGATATTGGTCTTTCCAGAATTTCTATAAAAGACGCCGATAGGCTGGAAAGAGAATCTATGGATTTTCACCAGAAAGTAAGAAATGGTTTTTTGGAAATTGCGGAATACGAAAAGAAGCGTTACATCGTGATCGACGGGAGAAAAAATATTGAAGAAATTAAAAAAGAAGTAATTAAAAAGATCGAAGATATGATCAAGGAAGGAAGATATGAAATTAAATAAAGTAAGTAAAATAATAATCTCGGTGAGCTTTATTGGATGGATCATTGCAGGGATATTCCTGTTTAATTCAGTTTCTGCTAATGCCAGTAATTCCAGTCAGACAAATATTTATAAAAAAATTCAGTTGTTCAATGAAGTATTATTCAAGCTCAGGGAAAATTACGTCGATGAATTAGAAATCGAAGAACTTATCAACGATGCCATCGAAGGTATGTTGAAAGAAGTCGATCCTCACACTGTTTATTTCACTCCGGACGAGTTTGAAAAATTCAGTATAGATACAAAAGGTGAATTTGGCGGTCTGGGAATTTCAATAGATAAACGGGGAGATTATATTACCGTTGTTTCTCCCATAGAGGGAACTCCCGCCTATAGGATGGGAATTCTGGCCGGGGACAAGATAATCAAAGTGGATGGTGAAAGCATTGTTGGCATCGATACAGATAAATCCATAAAGAAAATGCGTGGAGACCCGGGAACCAAAGTTGTTATCACGATCCTGAGACCTGGAGTGAAAGGAGAACTCGATTTTGAAATTATTCGGGATATCATCAAAATTAAAAGCATCCCGTATGCTTTCAAGATGGATAATGGAATAGGTTATATCAGGATTCGTCGTTTCAATGCAAACACAACCAAGGAATTACGAGAAAAGCTTGATGAATTGGAAACAGAAGGAATACGAGGACTTCTGATAGATCTTCGTTCCAATCCCGGCGGGCTGCTTAATGAAGCCATTAATACCGTGAATGAATTTGTGGGAAAAGGTAAGCGAGTTGTATTTACAAAAGGAAGAACAAAACAGGCAAATTTTGAATATTACACAAAATTCAACAGGATACGTTCAGGGTACCCTGTGATAACTCTTATCAATGGCGGCTCTGCCAGTGCTTCCGAAATATTTGCAGGATCTCTGCAGGATTGGGATAAAGGACTGGTGGTTGGAACAACATCTTTTGGAAAAGGTTCGGTGCAAAGATTATTCCCGCTTGCAGACGGAAATGGCATCAAGGTTACAACAGCAAAATATTATATTCACTCCGGTCGCTGCATACACAAAGATATTAATGATCAACTTTTAAAAGATGAACGCGTTCGAAACGGAGATATTTCTAAGGAAGAAATCGATGAAATGAGAGAAGAAGCAGAAAAAGAAAATCTGAAAAATATTTTCCACACCGAAAAAGGTAGAGTGGTTTATGGCGGTGGCGGGATCAATCCCGATTTGGAGATCGAACAATCGAGACTTTCGGATTTTGAAGTCGATTTGCGAAGAAAAAACATCTTCTTTAACTACTCGGTTGATTACATGATAGACTATGAAAATGAGATAAAAAAGGATTTTACCACATCGGACGATTTCGTACAAGATTTTCTTGAGTATGCAAAAAAAGATAGCCTGGAATATGAACAAGCTGATATCGATAGTAGTTATAGTTGGATACAAAATCAATTAACCTGCAATATTATCGGTCGTAAGTTTGGAGATTTGGAGCAATATAAAGTTGCCATCCAGGAAGATACACAACTTCAGGAAACTCTTGAAATATTCGATAAATGTGCTTTCCTAGAAGATATGTTCATTTATGTGGAAGAAATTAACAAAGAAAAGAAAGAACTCGCTGAAAATAAAGAGTAAATAATTATAAACTGTTTAAAAACCTTCAAGTTCTGATCTTGAAGGTTTTTTTTATTTGCCGTAAATCTTATCCAGCACTTTTTCTGCTTCCTGCACACAATCGAAAAACTCCGTAATAAGTTCACAGCCATAATCATCACAGTGAGCGCAGTTGGGTATATTCTTTTCCAAACAGCAGGCTCTGATCTTACATTCCAGACAATGATGAAATAAGATACCGTCTTTTTCCAGGCAGCCAACGCAATTAATATTTTCGGGTTTTATATCTGCTTTAAATTCTTTTGACCATTGTTTTGCCGTTTTTATTCGTAGTTTTTCGTCATTATTCTTATGAGCAAGAAATGCCGGACATTCCGTGCATATCAATCCACAGGAAGCTATTATTTTATTCATCTTCTTCTTCCTTCATTTTAGTTTGATGCTTCTTTCTATGGATTTTGGCAGTTATAAAGCCGATTACAAATCCCATAATCAGGATAGAAGGCAATAAAATTATTCGTGACATACTGATCTTCCAGAAATAAATACTGAAATCAACAACTTCCGTATTTTGAAGAAGAATTATCAGGAATAAAAAAATCAGGAATAGGATAATAACTGTTTTAGCTTTCATTGAACCACACTCCTTTATCCCGGCGTAGTCTCTCGAAGCCGGATTTATTCTAATTAAACACTAAGGTTTCTGCAGAATTCATTTAACTTTTATCAGCATATCCGATTTTACTTCAAAAAGTTCCTTCTGTTCATTCGTGATTATCAAAGTCTCGTCATCATCAAAGCAGATAGCTTCACACTGTTGTGCTTTTATTGGAAGCCAGAAAACTTTTCCATGAAAATAATCATCTGTTTCACTCTCGAAAAGCCAGATATTATTATAAGTAAGAACAGCTAATTTTTTCCCATCCGGTGTTGCATCGGCAGAAGTTACCATTCCGCCAATATCAAAAGTGCTCAACAGCGTAACAGGATTTTCTTTTAAAGTATCTATGCTGTCAAAACGGTATAGATGGGTCTTCGTATCGGCACGATGTTTGGTGAGCAGGTAAAGTTTTCCATTCGCACAGAAAACAGCTTCGCAATCATAATTATTCGGCTTTGCAGGAAATTTCTTTTGCTCCGGATAATAAAAATGAATTTTCTTAAAATAATTCACCGAACCGCTGTATTCAGGGAAAGGATCTTTCAATTGATAAATACACAGATCACGACGTGCATTGCCATTGTTTCCGCAATCGCAAACATAGATGTTACCTTCATTATCTGCTGCCATTTCTTCCCAGTCGATGTTCAGTACACCACCGATGTAAACACCACCATCTTTTCCCTTATACCATTCAGCTCGATACAACTGCCCGTTTCGGTTGAACGGAAAGATGCGGTTTTTATTACCCGAATCATTTAGCGTCCAGTAAACATCGTCCCACACCCGGCTTTTGATAATTGCCGAAGATTCATCGATCTCAGCAAAATCGAAAGTGGCGTAGGGTTCAAGTGTTACTGGTTCTGCTTTAGGGAGGATAACAGAAATAACTTCCGCATTTAATAATGAAAGACTAAAGATCAAAAGGGTAAAGACTAAAATATTTTTCATGATTGACCTTCCTTATTTTCAATTGAATAAAGAATTGCAGTATCAAGTATAGTATCCAAATCAGTATTAATTCCCCATTCTATTAGTTTTTTTGTTTTCAAGATTTCTTTGTTGGTTAATTTTCTATTAATTAATCTCTTTGCTTCTAATTGTACATCCTCAACTATTATACGATATAGAGTATCTTTATCATTAAATCCATTCATATCATCCTCACTATATGTAAATTAATGGAAATTTTCAAGTTCTTGAAAACATGTTTCGTAAACAGTATCAATATCGAAGTTTAGAGCGGCTTCAATTCCTTTAGACACTGCATAAATCTCACTAGAAGTTATTTTTCTTCCAAGGAGTTTCAATGCTTTATTTTGAATTTTTTCAACAGTAATATAAAAAACTAAATCGTCAGTATTAATATTATTCATTACGACTCCTAAAGTTGAAAATCTTTTCTCATCTGTATAAGATTCTTCTCTGCTGAATACAATAATCCTATCTTATCAGGGATAATATTCAATATTCTATTTTTCATTTCAGGGAAAGAATTTGAAACTTGAT
>JAIORR010000301.1 GCA_021108055.1 Candidatus Cloacimonadota bacterium | reverse complement strand
AGATAAATGATTTAATACATAAAGAACTTCGATATGAAATTATTGGCTGCGCAATGTCTGTTCATAACGAGATCGGTCATGGTTTCCGAGAAAAAACTTATGAAAATGCTTTGTGCATTGAATTCAGAGATAATCAAATTAATTTCATTAAACAAAAAGAATTTCCAGTTAAGTATAAAAATGAAGTTGTTGATGTCTTTATCCCAGATTTAATTGTAGAAGATAAAATCATTATCGAACTCAAAGCAGTTGAAAAAATCATAGATGAGCATATTGGACAAATTCTAAATTACTTAAGAATCACAGGTTTACAAGTAGGTCTTATTATAAATTTTAAACATCCTGAATTACAATGGAAACCGATTGTATTAGAAAGGAAAGAAGGTTAAATCCGCGTTAATCTGCGTTCATCAGCGGTTAGTAAATGGAGAATTCAATGAAATCCATCAGAAAAATTGATGCTATCCCAAAGCTAAATGGTTCCTGGAAATTCTTAGATGATTATTCTTATGAAGAAATGATACATGGACAATTGCTCTATTCCACCTGTCATCATGGTACAATAAAAAAGATTCATTTCCCCGATGGTTACAACCTCTCCGAATTCACAGTGGTTTCGGCAGCAAATATCCCGGGTGAAAATATCGTCCCGGAACCTGTATGCGATCAACCGTATATGGCAGATAAAGAAGTCTTTCATTTCGGTCAGGTGATTATGGGGATTGCTCATCCTAACCGAAAACTACTTCGTGAGTTTATCAGAAAAATCAAAATCGAATACGAAGAACTTCCTGCTATTATCGACATCAAAGAATGTCTGGAAAACGAAGATAATGTCTTTGGAAAAGAGCTGATCATCGATCACAGGACAGGTAGAAAACCTGATCCGAACTGGATTCATCATCATAAAATTTATTACACACCCCACCAGGAACAGGCTTACCTGGAACCGCAGGGGATGATCGCCGTCTGGCAGCCGAAAGAAAAGATCATGTTCGTGCGAGCCACCTGCCAGTGTCCTTTTTTTGTAAAAGAAGGCGTGGAAACTATAATGGGCAGTGCCATCAAAGAAGCTGTCATCGAAACTTCCGAAGGGATCGGTGGAGCATTTGGCGGAAAGGAAGATTTTCCTAGTTTATTAGCTGGAATCACATCACTTCTTTCCTATAAAAGCGGCAAACCCGTAAAGATAGTTTTAGAAAGAGAAGACGATATTCAAATAACAACCAAGCGTCATCCTGCCAGGATAGAAATAGAAACTTGGACAGACCCTGAAACCAGAAAGATCATGAAAATCTATATCGATTACAGACTGGATGCCGGAGCATATCAAACGCTTTCGCCGGTAGTTCTGGCACGTGGAGTCCTGCATGCCATCAGCGGTTACAGCATCCCGGATGCTTATATTCGAGGAAGACTTTTCCGCAGTAATACTCCTTCCAACGGAGCTTTCCGCGGTTTTGGAGCACCTCAGGCTTTTGCTGCAATGGAAGCTCATGTAGAATCGATCGCTGCCGATATGAACATCAACCCATATAAATTCAGAAGAAAAAATATCTTCAGGATAGGTAACGAATTCCCTACTACTCAACCAATATTGGAAAATAATCTTTCCGATTGTCTTGAACGAGTGATCGAAAAATCGAATTATCTTCAGAAGTTGGAAGAATTCAAAGAGTGGAACAAAACTCATAAAGATAAAAAAGGAATTGGAATTTCTATTGGGTACCACGGCGGCGGATATACGGGAAACGGCGAAAAAGTTCTTAATTCGGAAGTAAAAGTGGTTATTGAAAAAGATGCAACGGTTAAAATTTATGTTGCAAATACCGATATGGGACAGGGAGCGCATACAACTCTTGCCCAGATGTTCTTTGAAGCGATAGATCACCCACGGGAAAAATGCCTGGTTCAACTTCCAAATACCAGCAAAACTCCCAACAGCGGTCCTACAGTTGCTTCCAGGACTATTTACATCATTGGTAATTTGCTTCGACGATTTGCACTTAAGATCAAAGACGAACTTGGATTTGAAAATCTTGATGATTATGTCTCATCCAATCAAAATGAATTTCCGCGTGAATTCAGAATGAAATTTGTCCAGGATCCATCTGTGGTTTTTGATGAAGAAAATTATGTTGGAGTTGCATACAAAGATTATTCATGGGCTGCTTGTGTTACCGAAATTTACTTTCATGCAGATACATATCAAATTGAATTAACGAAAAGCTGGAATGTAATAGATATCGGGAAAGTGGTAAATCAAAAGATCGCTGTCGGACAGGCGGAAGGTGGAATTTTACAAGGGCTTGCTTACGGTCTTTGTGAATTTTTCTACAAAGCCGGTTATGGCAGAATGCATGGTTTCTCCGATTATGCACTTCCCACAACAATGGATCTTCCGGAAATCGATGTTGAATTCATTCATACAGATAGCCCGATCGCCAAAGGTCTTGGCGAGATCCCGATGGATTTTCCTGCACCTTCTGTAAGGAACGCATTTCATAATGCAACAGGAATTTTTATCGATGAATACCCGCTTGTACCGGAAAGAATATTTAAGAGCTTAACCGCAGATGAACGCAGATAGACGCTGATATTTAGGAGATTCTTTTGAAGATAAATGATTTAATACATAAAGAACTTCGATATGAAATTATTGGCTGCGCAATGTCTGTTCATAACGAGATCGGTCATGGTTTCCGAGAAAAAACTTATGAAAATGCTTTGTGCATTGAATTCAGAGATAATCAAATTAATTTCATTAAACAAAAAGAATTTCCAGTTAAGTATAAAAATGAAGTTGTTGATGTCTTTATCCCAGATTTAATTGTAGAAGATAAAATCATTATCGAACTCAAAGCAGTTGAAAAAATCATAGATGAGCATATTGGACAAATTCTAAATTACTTAAGAATCACAGGTTTACAAGTTGGTCTTATAATAAATTTTAAACATCCTGAATTACAATGGAAACCGATTGTATTAGAAAGAAAAGACTGTTAAATCTGCGTTCATCAGCGTGTATCCGTGGTTTAATATGGAGCTAAGATGAAAATAAAATTTATCCTGAATGAAAATGAAGTTTCGATCGACGTCGATCCAATGAAACGATTACTGGATATTCTCCGAGAAGATTTTGGTTTAACTGGAACTAAAGAAGGCTGTGGTGAGGGCGAATGCGGAGCTTGCACTGTTCTTTTAGATGGAAAGCCTGTAACCAGTTGCCTTGTCAACGCTGTTCACATCGATGGAAAAGAAGTGATGACATCGGAAGGAATTGCACAGGAACCCCTTGGAAAGCTGCTGATAGACTGTTTTGATGAAACGAATGCAGTCCAATGCGGATTCTGTTTCCCGGGATTTCTGGTTACATCTTATCACTATTTAATAACAGACGGCGAAAAGAATCCGGATAAGATCAAGAAGGCTCTTTCCGGAAATATCTGCCGCTGTACCGGTTATCAAAAAATATTTGAATCTGTGATGCTGGCTTGTGAAAGAAAGCCGCTAATATCAACTGATCAAGTAAATTAAAGATTGAAGGATGTTATCGTTTACAGCATATATTCATAATGTTTTATCCTGGATTGAAATTACCTCAATACAAAATAATTAAAGAATCTCAATTGCTTCTAACAAAAAACTAAATTATTTTAGAGTTAGGAATGAAAAATGCAGTTTGATTGATTGAAATTTTAAGGAATAAGGTTCAAAATGAAATTCATAAGACCAAACGATATGGAAGGTTTATTCCAGAATATGGAAGAAAATAATGATAGAAGATATTTTCTTGCAGGCGGAACAGATATTAACGTCCAGATAAAAAATGGGGTTATTAAGAATGCTGAAATAATCTATATCAAACATCTGAAGGAACTCAATGGTATTCAGATCGTAAAAGACGATATTGTCATTGGTGCTGTTACAAATATCACCGAAATTTTAAATTCTAAGATAATAAAAGAGAATCTTCCTTTTTTTCAAAGATCTCTGGAATCTTTCGCTTCTCCACTTCTTCAAACTTCCGCAACTATCGGCGGGAATATTGCCAATGGCTCTCCAACAGCAGATGTTGTCCCGCTTCTTTTAGTTCTGGATGCAAAACTGGAAATTGTTTCAAAAACTCAGACCCGTATTATTGAACTTAATAATTTTTTTACAGGATATAAAACAAATATAATGAAAACCAATGAATTGATCCGAAGTATTATTATTCCCAGAAAAGCAGAGAACGGGTTTGATACTTACTTTGAAAAGGTTGGTTCTCGTAAAAGTCTGATGATTTCAAAAGTTACTCTGGCTGGGTTAAAAAACATTTCACACAGTAAATTCACTACAGTTAAACTGGCAGTCGGAAGTTTAAACGAATACCCTCGTCGACTTTATAAAATTGAAGAATATTTAACTGATAAAAGCTTAATAGAAATTAATTTTTTAAAAGTTGAAGAGCTTTTGAATGAAGAGATCACACCGATCACCGACCTTCGCTCCGATAAGGAATATCGATATCACGTCTGTGTTAATCTTATCAGAACTTTTTTGAACGAATAAAAACGAGTAAGATTCTTTTCTTTAAGTTGTAGAACTATATTGCCGTTTCAGCCACTGTCCCAAGCCATCGAGACCGGGAAAAAGAACACGCTCCGTAATATTTACCTGATCCAGTTTATCCCGTATCTCCCATTTCAGTTCTTTTGGGATCACGATCTTTATCCACAGATCAGAATGTAACTCTAACCAATTATTGAGAACTAATTTTGAATTAGAAGAAATCGAAAAGAAAGCGAATTGGTTTATGAATCTGTCATCTATAGAAGGTGGTTCAATAAAAAGCACGAAATCTTTTCGGGATAGTTCATCCAGTTCTTTTAATGATTTTACATGATCCAGAAGCATCTTGACAGTAAAAACATTCGCTCCTTCTCTTTCAAGTACTTCTCTTAGAATTTTCGGAACAAGTTCATTTGCTTTAACATAATTTACTGCCCAGACAACTCCATCCACATCATATTTTTCAATATTCGCTGTGGCAAAATGAGTTGCAACATAAGGTGAATAAGTCCAGTCGAGCAGACGAGTAGGAAGACCATGATGCTGTGCTATCGAAAGCCAGTGCCACATAGAATCGAGTTCAACAACATTCTGATGAGCATATTTACTGAAATTCCTGAGTAGATGATTTTCCAGGCTGGCATAATCCCCACCCAAACGTATCAGAGTCGTTTCCAGTTTATAATCTACATCAGAAAGTCCCCTGAAAGCAAATTTGGAACGGAAACGCCCTAAAGAAGGATTCCATGAATTTTCAAATAATTTCTCCTGAAGCTCGTTCCAGCTTTTAACTATATATTCATTCATGCTAAAAATCTAATCCTGCTCCAATTGCAATAATAGGAGCAATTCCAAAGTTACCATTTTTCGGAGCTGCCATTTCGATACCTCCTTCCGGACGAAGATATAAAGGGCCCAATTCAACAGATATTCCACCAATAAAACCAAATCTGTTAAGCATAAATTTCTCGGTACTCTCATTCGCTTTCACATCGATGAAATCTGCACTGTATCTGGCCATACCGGTAAATGCCAGGGCTTCCCCAACCCTATAAGTAGCCAGAAAAGGAATTTCAAAACCATAGGATTTTATTTCTGCTATATCGATGCTACTATTTTCTTCCTCATCATCAGATTCTGTTGTCACATATGTAATGCCGGGAGCCACAGCCATAGATATTTTTTCATTTTCAGAAGGTATCCTGTGCTTTATGTATGCTTTTGCTCCTATTCCGCCGAAAGATATCCATAATTTCGTATTTATATCCATATCTTCTGTCAAACCTAAGCCAGCTTTTATGCCATAAAGAGGTAAAGCTATTAATTTTTTTGAGTCAAAATCCGGGTTATTCTGAATATAAACTGTCGATGTCAGATCAAGACCATAATTATATTCAAAACCAATCTTGGGATGTCCGGGTTTTACAATCTCCGCTGTTTCCTGCAGGGATGTGTTCATAACAGCACATCCCGAAAAAATTCCAATCATTAATACCAACAATAATGTGAAATTTCTAACTTTCATATTTTTCTCCTTCTTGTTCGGGCGAAGCTCCGATTTATCGGAACGAAGCCCAATTTGTTCGGTCGTATCCGGCAGTTGCCGGAGAAGCCGGATTTTTATCTCTATTTATTAACCTCGAGAAACTCGATGAAATTCTTTACGGAAGCTTGCGTAAATCTCAGCCTGTTTCTCGGGTCAAAAGATTTGTTGTTTTTATCGCGAAGTTCAAGATGAAGATGCGAGGCTTTTCCACTATTTCGTATATTTCCGGTTAATCCGGTCAATCCCACTTTTGTATCTCCATTCACTTCCTGTCCTGCTTCCACATAAACTTCATTCAAATGTGCATAAACGCTTTCTATGCCTTCAGGATATAATATTCTCACTATCTTTCCATATTCAATCTTCACGGAATCTATCCTGCCGTCTGGTCTTACACATCCCACTTTTACGAGATGATGCGGATCATCACTTACTTCTGTGACAATCCCATAATTTGATAATGGAAATACCTGCGTGTTTTCCGGAACAAAAAAATCGATACCCTCATGAATTCTTTTTTTCTCTTTTGTACCACGAGGACAACCATAATGATCTGCCCACCTGTTCTTCAGATATTGCTTTATAAGTTCATTGAAGCTTAATCCATCGTTGAATGGAGACTTATATCTATTGAATATATCGATGAAATCCGGGGTGAATAAAATTACAGGTTCTTTATAAGATTTGGGTGAATAAGCTATCAGGGTGCTATCTTCATACGTTAATACAATTACATTATCAATTTTTTTTTGAAGATATCGTATATGAAAAAAATTGACCGCAATGATAATGATCAATATCAAGAATATAACTATCCTTATTATTTCAGGTGTTTTCAATGTTCTAAAAATCCTTATTATTTTTTTAGACAAAATTGTTATTCAAAAAAATCTGGCAATATTTTTTACTTATTTTTTTGCCTTTTTACAAAAAGTGACAAGGTTACTAATTATATCTCATTCTGCTTGACAGCAAAAAGGCTCATTAAATATTTGTTCGGTCTCGATCAGGATAGTTATTTTTTATTAAAGGAGAAAACATGAAAACCGTTACACCAAAAGCGGATCAGATAAAGCAGGAATGGTATCTGGTAGATGCTTCCGACCTGGTTTTAGGAAGATTAGCAACCCGCATCGCAAGTCTGTTGCGCGGAAAGAATAAACCCTATTTCAGTCCCCATTTAGATACGGGAGATTATGTGGTAGTTATTAACGCCGAAAAAATCAGACTTACCGGAAATAAAGAACTACAAAAAACTTATCAGCGATATAGTGGTTATCCTGATGGTAGAACTGTAATTCCATATAAAAGAATGCTTCAAGAACAACCGGAACATATCATCGTTCATGCAGTAAAAGGTATGCTTCCAAAAAACATATTAGGAAGACAACTTATCCGGAAATTAAAAGTTTATTCAGGAAGTGAACATCCTCATGCTGCCCAGAAACCAGAAGTTATTTCGTTAACAAAATAGGGAGAATATAAATGCAATATTTTGATGCTATCGGAAGAAGAAAAAATGCTGTCGCAAGAGTAAGATTAACTCCCGGAACCGGTAAAAGAACAGCAAATAGTAGAACTATGAAAAACTACCTGAAAAGAGAAACACTGGAGATGATCATAGAACAACCTTTAAAACTTGCCGGTCTTTCAGACAAAGTTGACATCACCGCAAACGTAGATGGCGGAGGACTTTCCGGTCAAGCCGGTGCAATCCGTCTCGGAATCTCCCGGGCTCTTATCAAATATGACGAAGATCTCAGACCGGTTTTAAAGAAAGAAGGATTTCTTACTCGTGACCCGCGAATGGTGGAAAGAAAAAAAGCAGGTCAACCAAAGGCGAGAAAGAGATTCCAATTCTCTAAACGTTAATTTATACTGTTACGCTCACAAAGAACATTATCCTGTCTTTGTGATTTGTGAAATAAAAACTCTATCCGGTATTTGCAAAACGGTGTCCCGCCTATAGGTGGAATTTTATTGCAGTTAATTCCGGATAGAAAAAATAACCGTAAAAAAAGGAGATAATTAAAATGTCTGTTGTAACAATGAAAGCTCTTTTAGAGAGCGGTGTTCATTTTGGTCATCAAACTCATAAGTGGAATCCAAAAATGGACAAATACATTTTCATTAAAAGAAATGGTATTCACATTCTCGATTTGAAACAAACCCTTGATGCAGTCAATGAAGCTTACATGTTCATTAAAGAATCGGTTAGTAAAGGTAATACTGTTCTTTTTGTGGGAACAAAGAAACAAGCTAAGGAATCTATCGAAACCGCAGCAAAGAAATGCGGTTCTTTTTATGTAAGTAACCGCTGGTATGGCGGAATGCTTACGAATATGCGGACTATCCGTCGCAGTATCGAAAAATTAGACTATTATGAACAGATAGTTGAAGATGGAACGATTAACAGCTTCACCAAACTCGAAGCCACAAAAATGAAAAAAAACTACGATAAGATCGAAAACGGATTGGGTGGTATTCGTGATATGGATAAGCTTCCGGGTGTTGTATTCATTGTTGATACGATCAAAGAAAAGATCACCATCAACGAAGCAAGGAAACTGAATATCCCGATCGTAGCAATGGTAGACACAAATGCAGACCCCGATATGGTCGATTATGTTATCCCTGCCAATGATGATGCTATCAGAGCTATCCAGTTGCTCAGCGATATAATTGCTAATGCCGTTATTGAAGGAAAACAGGCTTTACTGGAAGGTGCCGATATTGTTCTGCCGGAAGATAAACCTGACGAAAAGAAAGACAAGGTCACAGCCAAAGATACTGAAGAAAAAACAAAACCGGAGAAAGAAGTACATAAAACAGAAAAAGTAGAACCTAAAGCAACTGAGAAAGCTACAACTAAAAAGGAAAAAATCGAACCAAAGAAAACTGAAAAAAAACCTGAAAAAAAAGAACCGATAAAGAAAGAGATAAAAAAGGAAACAACTAAAACAGAAAAAACTGCTCCTGCAAAAAAGACAGAGAAGAAAAAAGATAAATCTTAGACATAAATAATTAATATATCGAAGAAATTATAAAAATTTCCTTCGCACATAAAATAAATTCGGAGAAAAAAAATATGAACATATCAGCAAAAACCGTTATGGAACTTCGAGCTAAAACCAGTGCTGGAATGATGGACTGTAAAAAAGCTCTTACCGAAACAAATGGAGACATGGAAGCTGCCATTAAATATCTCAGGGAAAAAGGAATTAGTAAAGCAGCAAAAAAAGCAGACCGTGAGACAAAAGAAGGAAAAATTTATTCCTATATTCATGGAAATGGAAAGATCGGCGTGATGATAGAGGTCAACTGTGAAACAGACTTTGTAGCAAAGAATGAAAAATTCAATATTCTCTGTAAAAACCTCGCTATGCACATTGCAGCAACTAATCCAATTGCGATCTCAGAAGAAGACATTGATCCCAAGATCATTGAATCTGAAAAAGAAATCTATAAAAATAAAGCCTTGAACGAAGGTAAACCGGAAAAGATCATCGAAAGGATAGTGGAAGGTCAGATAAAAAAATTCAAACAGCAGAACTGTCTCTTAGACCAGGAATTTGTGAAAGATCCGGATAAAGCAGTCAAAGATATCATGAACGAAGCTATTATGGCTTTGGGCGAAAACATAAAAATATCACGGTTTGTTCATTATAGTTTAGGAGGTTAAAATGGTTTCTTACAAACCAGAAAAGATCCATAAACTGATTTTTAAACTCAGTGGTGAAGTTCTTGCCGGCAAAAAAGGATTTGGGATAAATCTCGATGCGGTCGAAGATATTGTTGAAGATATCATTTCTATAAAAAAGATCGGTTATAGTATAGGAATCGTTCTTGGTGGTGGAAATTTCTTCCGCGGAGCATCGGAGGTCGGTAAACATCTTAACAGAACAGTTGCAGATAATATAGGTATGCTTGCCACTATCCAAAATGCACTCGCCCTTAGTGAAATACTGAATAGTAAAAATTATATTACAGAAGTTTTCTCTGCCATTCAAATTGAAAAAGTAGCAAAATTCTATACTCCCAGCAGAGCAATTACTTCCCTGAATGAAGGAAAAATTTGCTTCTTCTGCGGCGGTACGGGAAATCCTTTCTTCACCACAGACACTGCTGCTGTTCTACGAGCTATAGAGTTGAAAGCCGATATTGTGTTCAAGGGAACAAAAGTGGAAGGAGTTTATACTGCTGATCCGGTTAAGCACAAAAATGCTAAATTTATCAGTGATGTATCTTTTGATGAAGTTCTGGATAAGAAATTAAACGTAATGGATATGACTGCTTTTTCACTGGCAAGAGATTATAATATGCCGATAAAAGTTTTTAATATAACAAAAAAAGGAAATCTGAAAGAAGCAATTACAAAAAAAGATATTGGTACTTTTGTTCATGAATAAACACCAAAAGGAGATATGATGGAAGAGGTTAAGCTCGATCTGGAAATGAAAATGGAATCTGCGTTTAATTCTCTGCTAAATAATTTCTCTAAGATACGAACAGGAAGAGCAAATACTTCTGCACTGGAAAATATCAGAATAGAGTATTATGGAACTCTTACACCAATAAAGCAACTTTGCAATATTTCTATTCCCGAATCACGACTTATTATTATTCAACCCTGGGACAAAACTATTCTGGACAACGTTGAAAAAGCACTTCTGGCTTCCAACCTCGGAGTTACTCCCGAAAATGACGGAAATGTTATTCGACTTCCATTTCAGCCGCTTACAGAAGAAACAAGACGAGATATTGTTAAACAGGTAAAGAAACTGGCTGAAGAGACAAAGATCGTGATAAGAAACATACGCAGGATAGGAAACGAAACTGCAAAAAAGATGGAAAAAAGCGGTGATCTCAGCGAAGATGAACAAAAAAAACTTTTAAAAGACATCCAGGAACTTACCGATAGGTGGATAGATAAAATTTCTGACACTTCAAATTCCAAAGAATCAGAAATAATGGAAGTTTAATACTCCTCATAATTTTTGTTTACAGGAGATAAATATGGCGTTCGTAATAACTTCTGAATGTGTTAAATGCGGTCTTTGTGTGGATATCTGTCCCACTTCCGCTATCATTGAAGGTGATGAACAATATGAAATTACCGATGCCTGCATTAATTGCGGCAGATGCCTGGAAGTGTGTCCCATCGAGGCTATCAAAGGTATGAAAATGAATGGACAATAAACATTCTAACAGATTAATAAACGGTTCAATTGAAAATATTCATTGAACCGTTTTTTTTAGATCAATTCTGCAAAACTTTCCCAAGAATATTTTTTATTTTCTTCCTTAATATTTTGTTTAATTTTCTCTTTATCAAGTTCAAAAAAATCTAAGACCGCTTTTGCATAATCTTCGGGTAAAACCGATTCTGCAACTATTCCTGTTTTGTTATGTATCACCATTTCCGGAAGTCCTCCTACCGGCGTTGCCACAGCACCCAATTCCATATCATAAGCTATCTGCACTACTCCGCTCTGAGTTGCCTGTTTATATGGCAAAGCCAATACATCGGCAGCTTTGAAATATATTTCAACTTGTTCATTGGGAACGAACTGCTGGCAAAAAGTTACATGATCGTTAAGGTCCAATTTATTGATAAGATCGTGATATAATTTTGGATTCCCATATACTTCACCAATTATAAGAAGGTGAGCATCGGGCATTTGTTCACGAACGTTAGGCAGCGACTTGATGAGAATATCCAAGCCTTTATATGGTTTAATATATCCAAAGAACAGAATAACTTTCTTATCTTTCAAATCCATTTTTTCTTTGGCTTCTATTTTCGTGAACCGGTTGTTATTATAAAAGGAATATGTAGGATGAAACCCCTGGATAATATCTTTGTCCGGGAATAATTTCAAACCAGTTTCATACACAGATCCGGAAAGTGTGATGATCGAATTGGAATTCTTCATGGCATAGCGGATCAATTTGTCTCCAAACGCCCAGTTTTCATGACTTTCCAGGTTATGTGCAATTGTCTTGATAACGATATTATTAGATCTTTTCTTTATTTTCCTGGAGATTATACCATAAGCATAAGCCATGAACGGAATCCAATAACTGAAAATAATTTGTTCCGGTTGGAATTCTAATATCCTCTTTGCAGCTTTGCCAAAAGTGAGCGGATTGTAAGGTGTTAAAACCCTCTCATTGGGAACTTGCATAAAAACATTGCTTTTATCGTGTTGACTTTGTCCGGGAAAGATCAAAGAGGGATATTGTTTCCGGAAATTAATACAGAGAACTTCACTCTTTTTACCAAGTGTTTCCGCCAGATGAGAAGTAAATTGAGAAATTCCGCCTCTGAAAGGGTAAACCGGTCCGACTACAGCGTATCTTTTTTTTTTCAATTTATATCCTGGAATTATTATATTACTTATCCATTATCTCCACGTTTTGCTGCTTCTTTTTGTTTTTTTGGATTTGTTCTTTTTCATGCGGCATTATGATAACTTTTTCCATGAATTTATCATATTCCATCTGCGGACACATTTCGGCAATGCTGTTAACTATTTCCAGCATATTTGGAAATGACATAGTGAATTCAAATGTCTTTTCGGAATCATTTTCCTTGTATTTTAAACGAATCCATTTTCTTTTGCTGTCGTTCAGTTCCATTTTCTTCAGAGAATTCCAGGGAATCATAACGGACTTTCTGGCAATATATCTGAAGATAACACTATCTGTAGTGAAGTGGATACTATTTAAATACAACAGGTTCTTAAGAACGGTATTTAAAGCAAGGAACATGATCGCAAAGGGGACGAACTTGAAGAACTTGGAGCTGTCTGCATCGATCCTGGCAAAGATCATCCAGATAGCATAAGCTATTGCTGCAATACCAAAAATGAGCGTGAACCAGCGGATAAACTGATTGAACCGATAAACCCTTGGTAATCCTCTTTTTTTATTTATATCAATAAGATTATCTAATTGTTCCATTTAATATCCTCTTTTTATTTCATCCAGAACAAATTCCGGAGCAGTGTAATTACCGAAAATCTCAAGATCTATTCCCTCACCATGGAAATCGCTGCCACCGGTTCTTATAAGATAATTTTTCTGTGCTATTTCATTATAATGATAAATTGTTTCATCATTGCTTTTTGCGTAGAATACTTCCATTCCCATTAAACCATACCGGATAAGATCATAGATCAATCTGTCATCTCCCAAAGTGTATGGATGCGCCAGCACACTGATCCCATTTGCTTTGTGAATTGTCTTAATAGCTTTTTTGGAAGAAGGTGCAAATTTGGGCACGTAGGCATAGCAGTGTTCCCCAATATGAATCTCAAATGCTTCGTATTTATTTGCACAATATCCACCTTCGATCATGGCTCTGGCAATATGAGGTCGACCGAGATAATTATTTTCTCCAGCAAGATTTTGCACATCTTCAAGGGAAATATCTACACCTCGATCATTCAATTTTTCGATAATTTTTGCAGCACGTTCAAAACGACCGTCATAGATTTTCCGTAAAAGTTCTTTCAGTTCCGGGTTATCCAGATCAAAATCATAGGCAAGGATATGAACATCCCGCCCTTTGTGAATCGTACTTATTTCAACTCCCGGTATTAGTTCTATTCCAACCTGTTTTGCATAATCTCTGATATGAAGGTAGCCGCCAATGTTATCATGATCGGTGATAGCCATCACACCATAATCATGCTCTTTAGCCAGATCGATTACTTCTTTTGGGGAATACAAACCATCCGAAAAGTTCGTATGAACGTGAAGATCTATCTTTCTCATAAAACACCATTTTTATAATTTTTTTAGCATTAAAATCTGGAAGTACTCTTATTTGTCAATGTAATAATTCTTGATTCATTATGTAGAAAAGCCTATCTCTTACTCGTCACTAAACCCTAACCCAGATAAACTGGAAAATACAAATCTCAAAAAAACAAAATCCAAATAAATTCCAATTTATTAATATTCAAATTCCAAACAAGTAATTTAGAATTCTGATATTTGCAATTCTCTGCCAAAAAAACACGAATATTAAAATAAGATACTAATTTGTGATTTAAGAAATTTCTAATTTTCTTTTTTTGAGAAATGAATTTTAAAATTTCTGTCCGGCATGAAGTTTTCTTTATACCAGAAGAAGATATATTTATTACTTTCTTCCCTCAAGCTATCCGGCATATAGGAAAGCGAATCAAGAAAAAGTTCTTTAGGAAAAGTTAGAGTGTAATTTACCTGTTCGAATGGTCTGCTCCATGTTTGAGTTGTAGTTAGAATATATTCTGCTTTTTTCCCCTTGAGCTTCTGTCGATAACCTATCCTGTAAATTGCTGTTGAATCTGGATCGATCTGAATAGTGAAAGAAGTACAATTTTCTCTTTTTTGTATATTGGTTGTAATAGTGGAGTCTATAACGTTTATTACAAAAAGAGAATCAACCTTTCCGTATGCAGAATTCTGTGGAAAGGGATAGATAAGTCTTTGTTTTAGTTCTTTGTTACTTGTGTTGCGAAAATAATACAGTCCGTTAACATAGAAATGATCTTCTTTAATTTCAAACGATAGATCTTCGCGAAAGAATTGCAGATCTTTAGCTTGAATCAATTGAAAAGAAAATAATAAGATAAATATGATTATATATTTCAATTATCTTAATAAAATCATTTTCTTTGATTTTTCAAAATTACCTGCTTTCAACCTATAAAAATACACTCCTGAGGACACGCTTTGATCATTCTCATCCTTTCCGTTCCAGATCATTTCGCTTCTACCTGGGCTAATATGACAATCCAACAGAGTTTTAATCTTTTGCCCTTTGATGTTGTATATTTCTAATTTGACTCTTCCTGCTTCTGGAAGATTAAAAATGATCTTGGTCTCCGGATTGAAGGGATTGGGGTGGTTTTGATACAGTTTGGCTTTGAAAGCATTGAGGATTTCATCGGGAGAGTAGGTTGGTTCGATA
>JAIORR010000120.1 GCA_021108055.1 Candidatus Cloacimonadota bacterium | reverse complement strand
GGAATTTTTAATGATTGAACACTATTACTCATTTCCATTTCAGGATTTATCTGCGGTCTTTCAACGGTCATCACATTAATTGGTTTATATAATTCCGAAGTTACCGAAGGATCCTTTAATAAGCTATTAATACAACCACTTTCCTGAGCAACAGATAATGAAACACAAAATACAAATACTAAACAAACTAAAATTTTTTTCATTCTATTCTCCTATAATTTTTACAAGAACTCTTTTTCTACGCATTCCGTCAAATTCACCGTAGAAAATCTGTTCCCAGGGTCCAAAATCAAGTTTACCATCGGTGATGGCAACCACTACTTCCCTGCCCATAATCGTACGCTTCAGGTGAGCATCGGCATTATCTTCAAAACCGTTATGCCGGTACTGCGAATATGGTTTTTCGGGAGCCAGTTTCTCTAACCATTTTTCAAAATCTTTATGTAAACCGCTTTCGTCATCATTAATGAAAACGCCGGCTGTAATATGCATCGCATTAACCAGGCAAAGTCCTTCCTGTACCCCACTTTTTATAAGGCATTCCTCTACCTGGGAAGTGATATTGATAAGCTGTCTTCTAGTCGTTGTTTTAAACCACAGTTCTTTGCGATAGGATTTCATCTGTTCTCCTATTTTTACCACCCGTCTTCGTTATCCTTCAGTCTTCGCTACGCTACGCCCAGACATAACGCCACGACAGGCTGACTTTCACTGAGATTTACACTGACAAAATTTCTACAATGATTTATACGCCAGCCAAAGGTTTACAAGCCTTTGGTTTGCTGGTAAACCTTTGGCGTAAACAAAGTTAAATCTTTTCCGTGCTAATCCGTAAAATCCGTGTCATCCGTGTGCTATTTCTTTACTACCATTCCATCGAAGTATGCTATCAGTTTCTTTTTTAAGGTCTTTTTTATTTTTTTCTCGATGGTTCGAACAGCACGTGCCTGTGCTTCCGGCAGTGAAACATGACCTTCCCTGCCTTTTTCAGATAATGTAACGATGGTTATGTTTTCCGGATCGATGATCTTCAATTTCAATTCATAACGAATAAATTTATTTTCTCTTTGCAGATCGGTTTCTTCAAATAAAACTTCCCCGTTCACGTTTAGAAGATTCTCCTCTGAAAGCACAAATCCAAGGTCGGTAAGAAGTTCTTCCACAAGGATACTTATCTTATTTTCCGTGTCGTTCTTTATATCGATCTTGAAGCTGATCTGTCTGGCAACTTCCGCTGCTTTCTTCATCAGGTCGTTGTAATTATAATTTATTTCCAGCATTTCCTTCGATGTAGGAAATATTATGCCAAGTTGTTCAAGAAGAACTTCATTGCTCATTCCAACCGCAGATGCCGCACTCATAGCCGCATATTTGAACATGATATCATTTGAATTATCACACTCTTTTTCAAAATAATTTATACTTTTCGTATTCTTGTTAATTTTTTCTTCATATATCTCTGATGTTTTTAACCTGTTCAGATAGGCAATTGCGAACACACGTCCCATATTATTGGTGTAGCTTTCTGCAAACTGGATATTGAAAAGAGTTTGACCGGACTGGATATTCACGTTCTTCGTTACATCTGTCTGCTCTTCATAAGTAAAATCATCTCCTTTTGTAAGTTCCATATATCGCTGAAGAACCGTCTCATCTGTTTTCACTTTAGATTCAAATATCCTGGAGAGATTTCCGGCAGCCATGTTTTCTGCTTCCCGCCTAGAATCACCTTCTCCGATAGCAGAAAGATACATCTGTTCGGCATAAACAGCTTTGGGGTTTTCCAGCCATTTGGGAGCTTTGCTCTTCTTCTTCTTTGCATGAGCAGCACAGGAAATTACTATAATCGAAAGTACTATCAATAGAATGCTTCTTTTCATATTTCACCTCATTTAATTCAAATAATATGATTCAACTAAATTCAAACCATTTTTAGATATTTCTTTATCTCCAATATCATCAACAAAGAGTTTTGCCCCGTTTTTGGAATAATACTCGATCTTGATATTATGAACACCGGGAGTTAGTTCAATTTCGCCCACAAGTGCCTTGGCAGGAAAGAATCTTGAAATCCTGAGATCTGCATTTTCCGTAGCATCTACAGCTATATCTGTGGCAATACGAGCAGCAAATCCAAGCAGAGGATTAGCTATCTTTTTCTCCATTTCCTGTTTACGTTTGGTAGAGAACAAACCTTTTATAACCGATCTTGTGATCGTTTTAAGATAGATAAGCGGTTCTTTTATCTTGTAAGTTTCAAAAGCAACTTTTTCGATATCTTCGATCATTTCCAATGTTTTAACTGCCTGCCCATCTACGATGATTTTAACATGTCCGATACTGGATTTTCTTTTTTTCATAACAGGAAGCTGGAATTTGAAATGATAACCCTTTTTCACACCCGGCCAATTGATCAGGTCCAGGGTTTCCAGATTTTGTTTCCCTCTTGGATTTTCCTTGGTTGTTCCGATTATTATCAGGTTTTTTTCGGTATGAATATAAAGTGTTTTTGCTTTTTTATCCGGTGCTCTTCCAATGAAGCTTAGAAAATCTACTTTAACATTCTCGGAAGATTGCAGATAGTTATCAAAAACCGGTTTGCGAAAATCATAGATCTGAGCTTGCAGTTTCCATGCTTCATTAATTTTATCTCTATCGATTCTGGCATCATCTATCTTGCCTTCTGCTCTATAAATGAGCATACTCAAATATCTTCCCAATGCGGAATTATGGAATTTGTTCGTTCCTGTTTTGAATTCTTTTTGTTTATCCTTGGAAGTATTGTATTGATCTGCCATTTTTTTGTGTTTTTGTTCCAGTAGAGACAGCTTGTTATTTATCCGTCGAATTTCCACGAAAGCTTCATCGAATCTATCTAATGCAAGATAATTCATAGCTTTGAATACATTTAGATAGATATCTTCGTAATCTTCTCCGGAATAATCCATAACATTGTCGTTTAAAAGCATGGAAACCACTGCTTTCGATATGCTTTTTGTGTAAAGCTCGTCGATTGCCTGTTCTGCTTTGGAAAGCATTTCATTACTCTTTGCATATTGCTTATTGAAATGATACAGCATTCCAATATCGAGATAATAAAGAGCTTGTTCCTTCTTCTTATAATATTTTCCCTTTGCTGATTCTATCTGGGCTATAGCTCCGGAATAATTACGGGAGACAAGTTTTTCATCGATACCTGCAAACTGCTTTTTGGAACTCTTCATGGTTCCGCCACAGCTCATTATCAATGCAGAGAAAATAATGCATAAAATTAGATAAATATTGATTTTTTTCATAACTTTCCTTTTTTCAACTTGTTAAGTTGCTTTTCCCGATGAAATGCATTTTACGTTATATTACCATTTTGTTTTGGATTTGCGGATGATCTTTTTGATCTCCTTACTTCCGATCCACACTTTTTCGTTGGTTTCCACATTGATTAGTTCCATATCGATCTGGTAGAATTTTGCAGCTTTTCCGCCACTGGCATCTACGTTAGATTTGATCCCACCCTGAAGCATGAAATCTGCTCCGGCTTCTACTGCGAGACGTTTTGCAGTTTCATCGGAAGCATAAGATTGCTGTTCTAATCTTTCCTGACGTATTTCATCTCGCTCTTTTGAGCTGGCAACAAATTTTACTTTTCCGCTGTTGATAAGTTCTCTTTCTATATCTTTAACAAACGTATCCGTTTGGATATGTTCGGAACTCAGGTTACGTACCCTGCCAACAATAAGAACCGGTTTACTGTCATTTTCCATTACATGATCCGAAAGCCATGAACGGTACATTAAATCCTGAATCATCTGTTCTGCCACCAGTTTAGAATCTGTATCGTTCCAGTTTCCGCTGAAATCTGTCTGCTCATCGGCAGACACACGAGATACTGTGCGCGTTGGAGCTGCACAACCAGCAACAATAAGGATCATCATCAAAATTCCAACTGTGATCAATGTTCTAATATTTTTCATAAATCCTCCAATTTTTGTTTTGTGATTTAAAAAAAGATTTGAAAGTGTAGTTGTCAATTGAAAATTTGTTAATCATTTAATTTCATCTAAAAGCTTTGTTCGTTTTTGTTGAAACTGCTCACTTTGATAAATTTGAGTATTTCTTCATCGATACAGTAACTTATTCTTTTTCTACAATCGAATGAAAAAAATCAATCTAACATATTGTCAAATCTTTTCCTTCGAGTCATTTTCGCCGTTGATCCAGTTGGTTCAATCGTCCCATTTGAACCATAACAGAATCCACAAATTTATTTCTTTACAAACAATCCCGTCATATAATCCTGATATTCGGAGGTTCAGATGCGTTATCTCGGGTATTACATAATTATTGTTCTTGCCCTGCTTTTTATTCTTTTCGTTCTCTTCCCGAACCTTACTATTTATCGTCACAAGGTAATTTACAAGAACTTCCGTATCTATTCCGATAAAGAGATAGATGGCAGCATCCATCAAATTCTTGATGAAGTGGAAAAGAAACTTTCCTGCTCGGAAATATATAACGACCACATGAAATACAGGATGTACTTAAGCAGTAGTATCAAACTGTATGCCGTCTTCGTTCCGGGACAGAAAGACGCCTTTGCGGCAGCATTTCCCATCTTCAAGAATATATTCGTTTCTCAAACGGATGTAAAAAACAATAAGGTTTACCGAAATTCTGTTGAAGATAATGAAAGATCACTTTCCAGTGTGCTTGCCCACGAAGCCGTTCATATCCTCATCGAAAAAAAGATAGGGATCGGTGGAAATTGTAAACTAACAACCTGGAAAAAAGAAGGTTATTGCGAATATATCTCCGTTGACGAGCCGCTCAATATGATTGAAGCTTTTAACACAGTGTACAGCCCCGGGAATCAAAGTTCATCTTCTTTTTCTTATCTCAGATACAGGCTGCTTGTTACTTATCTTCTGGAAGAGAAAGGATACTCATTCCAGGAAATGGTAGAAACAGAATTTGATCTGCACCAACTGGAAACAGAACTCAGGGATCATTTTCGTATCAGCTTCTGATCGTTTATGAATAATCCTGAAATTATAAAAAAGGATATGAAAATGCGGAAAATGTTGATCTTAATTGTTCTTGTGCTTTTTGGATGTTCTCATCTAATTAAAGAAGAACCTGCAAAACCGTCCGGAATAACAAATAGTAACGACTTGCTGAATGAAGCACTTCTAATTCTAAAAAAGGACAGAGATGATTTTTATCTTCCCCGTGCACCGGAAAGTTACTACCGTCTTACAGGAAGATTTCCGCTTATCGAACTGATCGCCGCAGACCCGTTCTCCGTGCCGGAGTTCGGTAAAACAGCCGCAAATCTTTTAACAGAAACAAATAGCCCTTCCGAACTTATGGAAATATCCCAGCAAATAATGTTGGTAAATACAGATAATTACAAACGGTTTTCTCTTGAAGAACCCGTAAATGATCTGAACAGGATATTACAGATACTCATCTCTGCAATGAATCGTAGTTATCAACTTCAGCAGGAAGCGATAGATAATTTAACCGAATCTGAAATTGCATTTCTGCGTGAAGATATCCGTTTATATTTTTATGAGAACGGACAGATGCGTTTTATCACAGGTCCTACAGCAAAGCAATACAGCATTCTCAAGTTAGCCCGAAAGGTTGATATAAAAGCGATTTTGAATTCTCAGTTAATAATGCTGGAAGCATTTTGCAGTGTTCGGAATAAATTACAGGAAGTTGCCGCAGAATTTGAACCATCTTCAAACCAGGTGATATTTGAAGAAGTCTTTCAATGGGGAAAAATGGTAGTAGGCGGAACAGGAAGAAATGAATATTCGGAAAACATTGCGCTTCTTATCGACCTTGGTGGAGATGACTTATATCTGAACAACGCTGGTGGAACTGTTGATATTACTACTCCTAATGCACTTCTTGTAGATATTTCCGGTAATGACAGGTTTCAAAGCAAAAGCTGCGGTTCTATGGGATTCGGTTTTTTGGGAAGTGGAAACCTGATTGACCTCGATGGTGATGATGAATACGTTTCTACAGATTATTCTCAAGGCGGCGGATATATCGGCTGTGGAATCTTGTATGATGAAAACGGTAACGATCGTTACTTTGCAGGTAAATTTACTCAGGGGGCTGGTCTTTTTGGTTTGGGAATATTATCTGACATCAACGGAGATGACAGCTATAAATCTATTGAGATGACACAGGGATACGGTTCTACACTGGGAATGGGACTTCTTTATGATAAAAGCGGAGATGACAGATACATTGCAACTTCAAAGAATTTCGGGTATGCACAGGGATCGGGCAGCGGCTGTCGTTTTTATCCCTGGGATATTGATTTCTCTATGTACGGCGGCATCGGATTCCTGCTGGATGATGACGGAAACGATTATTATGAAGCTACAACATTTTCTCAGGGATCAAGTTACCTTCTTTCGATGGGAATGCTGATAGATAGGAAAGGGAATGATAATTATAATGGTCTCGGTTCATATAATCACGGGGGCGGAGTACACCTGAGTAGCGGTTTCTTCCTGGATATGGAAGGAGATGATATCTATCCTGGAAGATGGTCTGGAAACGGAGTTGGCAACGACCGTTCGGCAGGTATCTTCATAGATCTATGCGGTAATGACAGGTATTACGGAGATAACGGACAGGGCTACTCGCACAAGCCGTTCGGATTCTCACTTTTCATCGATGCTGATGGAGATGATGTATATGATGGAAATGAATATTCCCAGAGCTATCTTCTGCCGCCCATAACACCGGATAACTGGGGAGATGTTATCTTTATCGATGCAGGAGGAAATGATTCCTACTCGATGGATGGTAGAAAAAATAATACTACCTGGCACCTTCAGGAACACGCTGTGGGAATAGACACACAAACATGCTGGAAAAGTTCATTTAATATAAACCTTTCCTGCAAGATAAAAGAAAGTGAAGAAAATTATGATCCGTTCGATCTTTTCAAAATGACAGACAATCTGATTAATAATGCAGAAGAAGATATCAACTCTCTTTTGGCAAAATTGGGAAAAGGATCATATATCGAAAGACGTTCATCTGAAGAAGCGCTCACTGTTATTCTTCTTACCGATAAACCGGAAAATGAGAATTTGAAAGAAATACGGAATGGTCTTTTTTCTCCAGATCCGGAAAGTAAAGCTTTTACTGCTATGACGATAGATCTTTTGCAACTTAATAATGCCGGTGATGCACTCCTGTTGCAGATGGACGACCAAAATGCCTATGTTCGTAAAATGCTGTATAGAACAATCGGTAAATTGCAGATCGAAGGAGGAATCGAAGCTCTGTCAAAAGCATTGGAAAAAGAAAGAAACGCTATCTGCCGGGGTTATGCAATTCAAGCAATAGGTAGATACAAAAACCCTATTTCCAAAAATATCCTGTTAAGATCACTGAGAGATAAATATGAATTCGTTCGGATGTCTGCAGCTTATGCATTGGCAAAATTGGAATCCAAAGATATTATTCCGCATCTGAAAGACGCTCTCAACGATAGTAGCCAGTATGTACGAAAAGCCGCCGGAGAAGCTCTTCTTCATCACAATTGCAGAGATGGATTGAAAGTAATGATAGAATATCTGAAATTTCGTGCTCTGGATACATCCTCAGATAATTACGGTTCAAATTATGGTGCTGTGTTGATGGAATATACAAATGTGAACTTCGGTAGAGATTATGATAAATGGATGGAATGGTTCAAAGAGAATGGTGAAACGTTCAAGCTGAAAGAAAATCTGAAAGCTCGGGAAAATTATTTTAAAGCTCTGAAATTGAAAAAGAAAGGAAATATGGATTCTACCATCACAGCTTTTGAAGAAGCCCTGAAAGCAAATCCGAATTATTTGAAAGCAAAAGCAGATTATGCTTCTATTCTTAATAATAGTGCCTGGAATCTGGTTACTTCTCCGGAAAACGAAAACGACCTTACAAAAGGTTTGAAATATGCAAACCGCTGTGTAGAACTCGAACCTGCTGCAAATAATATAGACACACTTGCAGAAGCTTTGTATCAAAATGGTTTTTTTATAGAAGCTCTGGAACGTCAAAAACAGGCATTGGAACTGAATCCGGAGAATGCAGAATTCAAAGTAAGGCTGGAAAAAATAACCGATAGTTTAAAATAATATGAGCTTAAATGAATTTTAAACTTGCAAAGATTATTGCTGTTTTATACTTTTGCAAATAGTTTTTTTGATAGTATCATATATGAATTCTGCAAAATAGAGTGTTTTTGTAATCCTGTTCCGGCAACTGCCGGATTATTCTCCGGACAGTATTCGGCAATTAACGGAAAGACAGTCATTTCTTATTATGCAGAATCCTTTAGTATCAAGGAATAAGGAGTTCTATCATGATGAAAAGAAATCTTGTTAAGATGTTTGAAGAAACGATCCGTAAAAACTGGGACCTTCCTGCATTTTCCAATTATAAAGGAGAAACATATAAATACAGTGATGTTGCCGATAAAATTGTATTTCTGCATCATCTTTTCCGGAATATGGGAATAAAGCGTGGTGATAAAATATCTGTGATCGGAATAAATTCTACTAACTGGGCTATCGTCTATTTATCTGTTGTAACATATGGAGCGGTTATCGTTCCTATCCTGCCCGATTTCAAACCGGCGGATATTCATCATATCGTCAATCATTCGGATTCTGTTCTCTTCTTTGCTGCCGATACTATCTTTGAAAACCTGGATGAAACCAGTATGCCAAATCTACCGGCAATTTTTTCACTTACCGATCTATCTGTTCTGCATAGTAATAAAAAGAACCTGAATATTATTATAGAAAAAACCGAAAAATCCTACCTTGAAAAATATGATGGAAAATTAACTGCAGAAAAACTTGAATTCGATGAAGTGAATAACAGTGAACTGGTATCTATCATTTATACTTCCGGTACTACCGGTTTCTCCAAGGGTGTGATGCTTCTTCATAACAATCTTGCAGCAAATATAGTTTTTGCTCAAGAACATATGCCGCTCCAGCCCGGAGAGACTATCGTTTCCTTTCTGCCGGTTGCACATGTATTCGGTTGTGTGTTCGAGTTCCTCTTCCCCGTTACCTGCGGTTGTCATATCACGTTTCTGGGAAAGATACCTTCACCCAAAGTTCTCATTAAAGCCTTCGACGAAATACATCCCAGATTGATCCTTTCTGTTCCGCTGGTAATCGAAAAGATCTATAAAAAACAGGTTAAGCCGACATTGGAAAAAGGTTCCATGAAAATACTCCTGAAAATTCCCTTTATGAGAAAAGTGATATATAAAAAAGTTAATGCGAAGCTCACAGAAGTATTCGGAGGGAATTTCCGCGAGATCGTTATCGGTGGTGCTGCTTTGAACGAAGAAGTCGAGCAATTCCTGCGTAATATCGGATTTCGATATACTGTGGGTTATGGAATGACGGAATGTGCTCCGCTTATCAGTTATACTTCCTGTAAAGATTTCAAAAAAGCTTCCACCGGACAGATAGTCGATACGATGGAAGTGAAAATTGATTCCAAAGACCCGTATAACGAAGTTGGTGAAATACTGGTTCGCGGCGAGAATGTGATGTGTGGATATTATAAATATGAAGATGCGTCGAAAGAAGCTCTGGATACAGACGGATGGCTTCACACGGGAGATCTGGGCGTAATCGATAAGGAGAATTTTATATTTATAAAAGGAAGATGCAAAAGTATGATACTTGGTCCTTCCGGCAAAAACATCTATCCGGAAGAGATCGAAGCAAAGCTAAATAATATGCCATTTGTTATGGAATCGATAATAATTGAAAAAGATGGAAAGCTTATTGCATTAGTTTATCCTGATATGGAAGCTGTAGATACTAATAAGGTCAGTGAGCGGGAACTGGTAAACATTATGACGGATAACAGGAAGCAATTGAATTTACACCTTCCGGGATATATGAATATTACAAGGATCGAGATATATCCTGAAGAATTTGAAAAAACTCCCAAAAAAAGCATAAAGCGTTTTCTTTATGCAACATAAAAGAAAGGAAGGAAGATAGAATGATAAAACCATTTATAATAATTCTACTCATTTTTATGGTGTTTGGAGCTGGTTATTATTTGTATAATAAACCGAAAGTAAGTAAATATGATACAAAAGAAATAGAAGCCTATAAAGAACCATATCAAGCACCTCTCATCAATCCGGAAGCTATTATTATTAACAAGAAAGATCTTGAATTAAAGCTTTTTCCACAGGCAAAATATATTATTTCTGCCAGGATACTGCATAGAAAAAAATATCAAGACGGATGGGCTTCAAAAATATCTCCTCTCGATCTGGTTCTCGGCTGGGGTGACATCTCGAAGCCGGAAATGTTCAATGAATTCAAATTCCGTCAAATAACAAGATGGTACTCATTTAGATACAAATCACAAAACTCACAACCTCTCAGTATGAATTATGTCGCATCACATTCATCAAATCATCATATAATACCTGCCACAGAGAACATTGCAAAAGCCTTGATATTTGTAAAAAAATCAGACCTGATCGAACTTGACGGCTATCTTGTCAATGTTATTGGTAAGTATAAAGGAGCAAAAGCAGCGTGGCATTCAAGCTTATCCCGACTTGATACTGGCAGTCGTTCATGTGAAGTGATGTATGTAAAGAAATTAAAAGTTGGAACAAAGGTATATAAATAACTTTCATTCAAATAATAGAAATGAATAGATCAAATAATTCAAGTAAGGAAAATATTATTTTCCCGAATTATAAGAAAAGCATCGTTAACCTGGCTTCTACAATTTTACAAACTTACAATGTTAAGCCTTTCCACCCTGTTTTAACTAACATAGATGTGGAAAAATTAAAAGCAAAACAAAATATTGTTCTTATTATTCTGGATGGATTGGGATATAATCTGCTGTTGCAATGTGCACAAGATTCTGCTAAATTTATGTTTTCTCATCTTGAAGACAAACTTACTTCTGTATTTCCCAGTACCACCAGTGCTGCAATAACTTCTCTTTTAACGGGCAGGACTCCCTGGGAACACGGAGCAATTGGCTGGACTTTATATTTCAAAGAGTTTGCAAAAAATATAGATTTTCTTCCCAACTGGGATTCGATAACCGGCAGCAAGCAGGATGCAAAAAAATATAATTTGAGTGATTATCTGGGAGCAGAAAATATCTTTGAATTGATCAATTTCAAATCACCGGATACAGCACTTTATGCTATTACGATGAAAAAGATCAGCAAAAGTTTATATTCTATCAAGGATTCCGGTTCTACTTCTATTATTCCTTACAAAAAAACAAAGCATTTATTTCGCAATATCAAGAAAACCATTCTGAAAAATAAAAACCGGAAGAAATTCATTTATGCTTACTCTTCTTCACCGGATAAACTGGAACACCTTTTTGGAACTGATTCTAAAAAAGTAAAAAAATATATAAGTAATGTTGATAGATTATTAGAAAAATTTGCAGAGCAATTAAAAGGAACAAACACAACCATTTTCGTTACAGCCGATCATGGACTTTTGGATATACAACAATATCATTATGTAAATGAAGATAAAGAACTGTTCGATTGTTTATACATGCCCACTTTCCCTGAACCCAGATTTATCAGCTTCTTTGTGAAACCACATAAGATGGATAAGTTTAAGGAAGTTATAAAAAAATATAAAGATGATTATATCTTCCTGACGAGACAAGAATTCATTGCCAAAGGTTATCTGGGCAATGGCATAATGCATCCCAAGATCGATGATTTCCTGGGAGATTACCTGGCAATTGCAATTTCTACCGCTGCTATGAAATCCATCTATATGCAGAACGGAAAATGGAAAAAAGAATTTCTGGCACATCACGCCGGGCTTACGGAAGATGAAATGTTGATCCCATTAATAAAAATCGACCTCTAAGCTCATGAAAAGAAAAACGTCTATAGGTTACATCGAAGCTATAATTTCGATATTTCTGAACATCATCCTTTTTGGACTAAAATACTGGGTTGGAATAATGTCTTCTTCCGTTGCCATCATTGCGGATGCCTGGCACACTCTTTCAGATTCATTCTCTTCCATAATCCTACTGATCGGTTTTAAAATATCAAATAAACCTGCCGATAAAGAACATCCTTTTGGCCATGGTCGAGCAGAGATCATTGCCACTGTTATCATCGGCATAATTCTTGCCATTGTAGGTGGAAATTTCCTTATTGAATCCATTAGAAAATTCTGTTCTCATCAAGCTGCATCTTTTGGTAAACCGGCAATAATCATCACTGCAATTTCTGTTGTGGTAAAAGAGTTAATGGCTCGATTCGCAATATGGGGCGGCAAAAAAACCGGATCGAAATTGCTGATAGCAGACGGCTGGCATCATCGAACAGATTCGTTTTCATCGCTGGTTATCCTGTTCGGTATCTTTCTTGGTAAGTTCTATTGGTGGGCAGACAGTGCCCTGGGACTAATTATGTCCATTTTGATATTCCATACTTCATTTGAAATTCTCAAAGGTTCGGTTAGTTCCTTGATCGGAGAGAAACCGGATAAGGAATTGATGGATACAATTGTGGAACTTTTAAAATCTAGAATAAATTTACCCATTCATTTACATCATCTTCATATCCATAATTATGGTGACCACAAAGAGATCACATTCCACATCGAGCTTCCACCCAAAATGAAGCTGAAAGAAGCTCATAAGATAGCAGATGAAATGGAATCTCTTATTCGTTCCGAACTCAAAATAGAATCTACAATTCATATCGAACCATTAAAATAAAAATGAAAAAGCAGAAACAGGCTTACCTTTACGCAATTCTTTCTGTATTATTATGGTCCACTGCCGCTTCTGCATTCAAGATCACATTGCGATATCTAACAATCATTCAATTACTGTTTTTCTCTTCTTTAACAGCAGCAATGGCATCATTCATTATTATGCTGTTCCAGGGTAAGATAAAACTTCTAACTTCCTTTTCTGTTAGAGATTACCTGCATTCTGCCATTCTGGGAATGCTGAATCCTTTCATTTATTACATTATTCTTTTTAAGGCGTACACTCTTCTTCCCGCACAGGAAGCTCAACCTCTCAATTTCATCTGGCCCATTATGATCGTGATACTTTCCATTCCCCTGTTGAAACAGAAAATATCTATAAAAAGTATTGGAGCTATTTTCATCAGTTTTGTGGGTGTGATAGTGATTTCTACACACGGAAATCTGCTAAACCTGAAATTTGAAAACCCATACGGAGTGATACTGGCACTTTCAAGTGCAGTGGTGTGGGCACTGTTTTTTATTTTTAATATAAAGGATAAAAGAGATGAAATCGCTAAACTTTTTCTCAGTTTCGGTTTTGGTTTTATTTTCACGTTTATTCTCTTCCTAAAAGATCCTCTTCTACCAAATTGGAAAGGGCTGGCAGGTGCAGTTTACATTGGTCTTTTCGAAATGGGAATCACTTTTATTTTCTGGTTGAAAGCACTTAAGCTGTCCTGCACTACAGTTCAAGTGAATAACCTGATATATCTCACACCATTTTTATCGCTTATATTTATTAATTTTGTAATCAGGGAAAGGATCGTTTTTTCTTCTATTATCGGATTGATTCTAATTGTAATCGGAATTGTTTTCCAGGAAAGAAATAAGGTGCATTTAGAGTAATGTCATTCCCGTGAAAACTGGAATCCACAAAAATAAAAGGAAATAGATTCCCAATCCAGTTGGGAATGACAATTAAATTGAACAGGAGGTAATCTATGATCATTTCAATAAACCCGTACAATAATAAAAAAATTAAAGAATACAAAGAACTAACTCCAGAGGAAGTAAAAAGCAAAATAGAAAATGCACATATTGCTTTCCGGAAGTGGAAAGAAACCAGTTTTGAATTTCGTGCAGGATTGATGATAAAAGCTGCCGATATCCTGCAGGAAAGATCAGACGGATATGCTCAATTGATGACAACAGAAATGGGAAAGCTCCTGCGAAGTGGAAAATCGGAATCAGAAAAATGCGGATGGGTCTGCAGGTTTTATGCAGAAAATGCAGAAAAATTCCTTTCGCCGGAAGAGATCAAAACAGAAATGAGCAGCAGTTTTGTTACGTTTAATCCTGTCGGTGTTGTGCTGGCGGTGATGCCGTGGAATTTTCCTTTCTGGCAGGTCTTCCGATTCGCAGCACCTGCTCTGATGGCTGGCAACATTTGTCTTCTCAAACATGCATCCAACGTTCCCGGCTGTGCCCTGGAAATCGAAGAGATATTCCTGGAAGCTGGTTTCCCGAAGAATGTTTTTCAGACATTATTAATTGGGAGCAAACAGGTTTCTGCTGTCATTGAACATCCACATGTTAAAGCAGTTACACTTACCGGCAGTACTCCGGCAGGTAGAGCAGTTGCCACTAAAGCCGGTGAAATGATAAAAAAATGTGTTCTGGAACTTGGCGGCAGCGATCCTTATATTATTCTCGAAGATGCCGATATAGAGATGGCAGTAGAAAAATGCGTTACCAGTAAATTGATAAATTCAGGTCAAAGCTGTATTGCGGCTAAAAGATTTATTGTTGTGGATGCTGTTCGAGAAAAATTTGAAAAACTTTTTCTGGAAAAAATGGAAAATCAAATTATGGGTGATCCGTTTTCACCCGAAACAACCATCGGTCCCATGGCAAGAACCGACCTTAGAGATGAACTTCACGAGCAAGTTATTAAAAGCATTAATAAGGGAGCCAAATGTTTAACCGGTGGATATATTCCCAAAATGGAGGGAGCATTCTATCCTGCTACTATTTTAACCGATATAATCAAAGGAATGCCGGCTTATGATGAAGAACTTTTCGGACCTGTTGCTGCCATCATTCCTGCAAAAGATGAGAACGAAGCAATAAAAATTGCTAATGATACAATATTCGGTCTGGGGGCTTCCGTATTCACTTCCAACATCGAGAAAGGAAAATATATCGCTGCCAATCTTCTGGATGCCGGTTGCTGCTTTGTTAATGATTTTGTTAAATCCGATCCCAGGTTGCCTTTTGGCGGGATAAAGGAAAGCGGTTTTGGCAGAGAGCTTTCGCATTACGGAATAAAGGAATTTGTGAATATTAAAACGGTGTGTGTGAAATAATCCCGAGCAATCGGGAATCC